>NZ_DBLZZO010000001.1:0-187800 GCF_057858645.1 Eubacterium sp. | reverse complement strand
CAGGGATGGTTGCTGTTCAATTATCAATGTTCTTGTTTGCTGTTTTTCAACAGCCATATTAATTTAACATACTTATTTATGTTTGTCAACAACTTTTTTATTTTTTTCAAAAAAGTTTTTTCTGTCGACTAACAGGTTTAAGTTGTTTAGCACCCGCTCTTTGCGAGTGCAAGAGATATACTACCATCTTTGGCTACACCTGTCAACAACTTTTTTTCTTTTTTTTATTTTTTCGATTATTTTACCAAATAATCTTATTTAACCGCTAATACATTATGACAAAAAGTAGTCTTTGTTTTGCCTAATATGAGCACAGAAATACTGTAACTACTTTAAATTTCTGTATTTGATTTGTAATTTTCTAATATATTTAACTACTATAGTATAAAGTAATATTAATCATATAGAAATTTAGCATTAAATAATAAGCTAATCTCTATTGTTGAATTTTCTGTCTTTTACACCTGAAAGAAATAGTGCACATTATTTTCAACTTTTTTGAGATTAGCTTCTATTTCATTTGTAATTATAATTCAATTTTAACCTTTTACAGCTCCCACAACCAAACTTTCCTGAACCTGTTTGCTTAGGAAGAAGTATATAATTATCGTAGGTAAAGTTGCTATAACCATACCTGCTCCAATTAGTCCCCATTCTGTTGAATACTGACCTGCTAAAGACATTATTCCAACAGGAAGTGTTCTATACTTATCGCTATCCACAAATGTATTAGCTAACATTAATTCGTTCCATGTTCCTAAAAATGTGAATATTGAAGCTGTAGCTATTGCTGGTTTTACCATAGGTAAAATAATTTGTACAAAGCATTTAAAAATTCCACATCCGTCAATGTACGCTGCCTCTTCCATTTCTCTTGGTATACCTCTATAAAAGCCTACTAAAATCATAATACTCATAGGTAACGCACCTGCTATATACGGAATCATTAGTCCTAAATAACCACCTTTTAAGCCTAATTTATCCAAAATCTGAAATAGTGGAAGTAACGCTGCCTGCGCCGGTATCATAATTCCTATCATAAATAATCCGTAGACAATATTTCTCATTTTCCATATCATTCTAGAAACTGCGTATGCTGCCATAGCTGCTATTACGCCAGCTACAGCTACTGTAACTACTGTATATAAAACAGAGTTCAGAAAATATCGTATTAAGTTGGAAGAACTTAGAGCTGTTACATAATTGTCCCATCTCCATACCTTTGGTAATCCTATAACATTCTCTCCAAATATTTCCGTGTTGCTTTTTAAAGAAAATGTTATTAACCAATATAAGGGGAAAATTTGAGTTATTGCAATTAACAATAATATTGTAAATTTTGGTATTGATTTTAATTTCTTCTTGTTCATTTTCCCCTCCTACACTGCTGACACATTTTTCTCTGCTTTTTTGAATATCCTATTTACAATAAATGTAAATATTAAACATTCTACTACTATGAAAAAGGCTTGAGCACTTCCATAACCATATAAACCTTTTCTAAATAAGTTGTTATACATTAATGTGGCAGGAACTTCACTGACGTGATTCGGTCCACCACCAGTCATAACATAAACTAAATCGAATGCTCTTAGAGAACCTGTTATTGCAAATATTACGCAGGTTTTTATTACAGGTACCAACAACGGTAAAGTTATTTTTCTATAAATTTGCAACGTTGATGCCCCATCAATTTGGGCTGCCTCATAGTAATCAGTTGATATTGATTTAATACCGGCATAGAAAATAATCAAATGGTAACCAATGTATTGCCATATAGAGGGTATCAATACTGTCAGAAATGCATTTTTAGTTAACCACGAATGTTCATAACCTGGTATAAAATATCTGACTACGGTGTTAATTACACCGTAGTCACTATTAAACATTTTCAACCACAACTGACCAATAACCATACTTGATATTACAACCGGAACAAAATATATGGTTCTAAAAAAATTGTCTCCTTTTACACCTTTTGATAATACCAAAGCTAATGTTAAAGATATTGGTAGCTGAATACATAATGATGCTGCCACAAGTATTAATGAATTCTTAACTGCGAGAGGGAAATATCTATCCTCAGTAAATAATTGTATATAATTTTTTATGCCGATAAATGTTTTGCTCCCAATCCCGTTGTACTCAAAGAAACTGTATATACCTGATGTTATTAACGGAATCAATGTGAATCCTATAAATAAAACTAACGCCGGTAATATAAATATTAATATGTACTTTTTATTTCCAAGCATTTTGTTCATAATACTTCCCGCCTCACTTACTATTTACCATTAATTGCTGCCTTATGTTCTTCTATAAATGCTTTTACATCTGCTCCATCTGCAAATAAAGTCTGTACCTGTTCATTATGTACTGCTGCAGGTTCTGCTTCTAAAGATGTATCCCATGCAAGTACGCCCTGCTTTCCTTCTGATAATAAATCTTTAATCTGAATAAATAATGGATTTAACTTGCTTTCGTCTGCTTTTGTTTTCCATCCACTAAATCCTGAACCTGTTTCGTATGATGCAACACCCATTTTTTCATTAATGTAAATAGCAAACTTTGCTGCTTCTTCTTTATATTTTGTGTTATTGTTTACCCAGAATGATTCAACGAATCCACCACAATAATCTGTTGTTTCACCTTTTCCATCTGAAATTGTAGGAATCTTTAATGCTAAAACATCTTCTGGTTTTACTGTTGCTGCCTTGTCAGTGTATACATTGTTAGCAAACCAACTTCCCATAATTCTCATTGCTGCTTTTCCATTTTCAAATGCTGCATTTGCATCATCGTTACCCTGTTCTAAAGGATTGTCGCCAAATGCACCCATTTCATATAAATCTTTTACTTTTTCTGCTGCTTTTGTGTAACCTTCGTCACCGAATTCTTTCTTTCCTGACAACATTTCGTTTACACCTGTTGCTCCAACTTCTCTTAACGCTAATGCCTGATATACAAAAGCTGCATTCCATCCGTCCTTTGCTCCTGCAGCCATTGGTGTAACGCCTTTTAATTTTTCTAACTTCTTAACAGCATCTACTAATTCATCATATGTGTTAGGAAGCTTTGCGCCAGCCTTTTCAAATAACGCCTTATTGCAGAATAATGTCATGTACCATGAAAACATTGGAACTGAATATAACTTACCATCATATTCAAAGGCTGATGTTGAGCCTTCCATCATATTTGACTTAACTTCATCAGTTATGTAATCATCCAAAGGCATTACTTTTCCCGCATCAACTAGCTTCTTAGCTGTGCCTGCGCCCCACCAATAAAATACATCAATACCCTTTGCATCTCCTGCAAATTCAGCATTAATTTTTGTTTTGTACGCTTCTGTGTCTAAAGTTTCTGTTTTGATTTTTACCTTAGGGTTTTCTTTTTCATACGCTTTTACAGCTTCTTCATATCTGCCCTTAAGTTCGTTAGTGTCGTTTGACCACTGGTGCCAAACATTTAAAGTGATTGTTCCATCATCACTTTTTCCTTCGCTGCTATCCTTGCTGCTACTTCCGCATCCTACCATTGAGAATGCCATTGTTGACGCTAAAGTAAGTGCCAACGCTTTCTTAAAAAATCTCTTTCTCATTGTATCTCCTCCTCAATTTTTATAACCAAAGTATACTTTATTCATAACGCCTATCTCAATTTAATATTTTGACTAAAAAAGGTTAAAAATTTTACTCAAATTTTTAACCTTTTTTATTATGCGCCTCTGTATTCTTTTATTGTTTGACCCGTTTGTTTCTTAAAACATATGCAAAAATAATGTGCATCTTTAAAACCAATTTTTTCAGCCACTTCATATACCTTCAGATTAGTTTCCTTAAGTAACTTCTTACTTGCATCAATTCTCTTCCTTGATACATATTCAACAAAACTCATACCATACGCCTTCTTAAACTCCCTGCTTAAATAACTCTCGTTTGTATATAAATCTGTTGCTGCTTTTTTCAAAGAAAGTTTTGAGTTATATAGATTTCTATTTACATATTCAAGTGCATCCTTAATTACATTTGTATTTCTTTTGGCTTTCTTCTGATTGTGGTACTCGCAAATAGTTTCAATGTATTTTTTTGTGCATACGGAAACGTCCTTTAAACTTGTAATTCCTCTTACATCACTAAACACCTTTTCTTCACTTATTAGCTCATATAAGTTTATTCCATATTTATTTAAAGTGGAACCTGCGCGCATAATCATTGTCATAGTCATTAATTTAAGATATTCTTCATCCGGAATTTTAGTATCTTTGATTACTTCTATATAATCGTTTAAATGATTTTCAACATTTTTCATTTTGCAGTTAATTATCGCTTCTAAAAATTCATCCCAGTCAATTTCCTTTTTTATGTTATTTTGATTCATAATTTTCTTGTATTCTGAATATCCAATAACTTTATTTCTGCCTAAAAGAACAGACGCTTCAATAGCTTTGTTGGTTTGATTGTATGACGTTGATATACCACCAAAACCACTGGTTTCTTCACTAATTCCAATAGTTACACTTATCCCCATAGAATTAATTTTTTTATGCCAGTCATTAACATAAGCCATACATTCTTTCAAATCTGTATTCTCAAAAAGAATTACTATATTGTGCATAAAATGTACAAAGGAAATAGCATTTTCACCACTGTTCTTTTGAATAAAATCGAACACCTTTCGATAGTTTTCTTTTTCCTGAGTCTCTTTGACTTTAATATTTGCACACACTACGCCATCTAAAAGTTTTATACAGTTATAAGTGTTCATTTTCTTTAAAGCTTCTTCTTCATCAATTCTTTTTTCTACTAATCTTAAAAGTAGACTTTCCTTTAGTATGTCATAATTCTTTTCCACACTTTCCTTAAGTTTTGCAACCTTTGAAGCTTCTTCTTTGATTTTGGCTAGTTTATTTTTTAAGTTGTTCATTACCTCTGCCAGTTCTTTTATATTAATAGGTTTTAGCAGGAACTCCTCCACTCCAAGTTTTATGGCTTTTCTAGCGTATTCAAACTCTCTAAAGCCGGTTACTATTACCACTTTGCACTTTGGATACTTTTCTAATAACTTCTCGGAAAATTCCAAGCCATCCATAACCGGCATATTAATATCTGTTACAACAATGTCTACATGATGGTACGCCATGTATTCCAATGCTTCTTTTCCAGAAGCGGCCTCCCCTACAATTCGAAAACCATTCTCCTCCCAGCTGTAGCCTTTGTGAATTAAAACCCGCTCTAACTTTTCATCATCCACTAATAGTACATTTAACATGTATAATTTTCCCCCTTCATCTTTTTAACTGTTACAATTATTTCTGTTCCATTTTCAATTTCGCTTTGTATAATAACAGGATTTTCTATTTCGTATAAAAGTCTGATTCTCTGTATTAAACTGTGCAAACCAAAGCCTGATTTTCCTGTTATATTCTTCCCATGCAATATTGCCTCGACCCTGTCTTCACTCATTCCAACGCCATCATCTGACACAATGAAAATAATTTCATTATCCTGAGAAAAAGCTTTAATGCTTACAGTACCTTCCTCACCATTCAATCCATGATGGACTGCATTTTCAACTAACGGTTGAAGCAAAAGTTTTAATATTTTTTCCTTCTTCACTGACTCCTCTATCTGATAGTCCACCTTAATTTGATTGTCATATCTCATATTTAAAATAGTGATATAGCTTTTAATACTGTCTATTTCATCTTCCACAGTTATGTAATCAAGGCCACTGTTCAAGCTATTTCTATAAAAATTTCCCAATGCCTGAGTTATTTCAAAGCACTTTTCATTTTCCTTCATTAAGGCTAATGCCGACACTGCATCTAATGTGTTGTATAAAAAATGCGGATTAATTTGAGCGTAAATTATATCCAGTTTTCCTTTGGCAATAATTCCTTCCTCTTCTTTTACTTTGTTCATAAGTTTTTTTATTGACAAAATCATATGATTAAAAACCTGACGTAAATTGGTTATTTCGTTTTCGTAATCATCACTTTCCATTGTAATAAACTTACCATTTTCTATTAATTTCATATGTTCTTCAATTTTTCCAATAGGTTTAAAAATCAAATACGTTAGCAAGGTTGAGCACAAAAATACAAATATAATGTTAAGACACATGATAATAATGATTACTGTGGAATAGTAAGGGGTTAATGCAGATATTTCATCAAGGGAAAATGTTCCTATTATTTTCCAATCCTGTATTCCCATATTATGACCTACAGCAATACATTTTCCTTTAGAAGTTTTTACTTCTTCAAAGCCTTGTGACATTCTTTTAGTATTTTTTGTATATTTAACAAAATTTTCCTGCTTGTTTTCCGGTTCGACAACGTATTCTCCTTTTGAATCCACAATGTAAAACTGATTTTTGTCATCAGAAACCTGATCAAAATATCCCTGTAATACATTTGGGTCAAGAGTTATTAACAAAGTTGCCAATGGTTTGTAATTCTTTTTATCAACAATTTGTCTTACATAACACAAATAGTTATTATTTTGGTAATAATCAATAGTTCCATCGCTTCCTTTATAGAAAAAGCCATTTCCGTTCGCCTTTTCCATTTTTCGATACCAGTTAGTTTTCCTAATGTTTTTATCTATTTTTCTTGGTGTTTTCCTATAAGAGTTGTAACAATTATCATATTTGTCAAAAATGTACACACCTGAAATATAATCTCCTGATAAAATCATATTAAACAAACTTTTTGTTATGTTTTTTTGGTATTCAATTTCAATATTTTTGGAATTAATATTTTTCAATGAGCCCTGTACTATATCATCAAAATATATATATGTAGAAAGTTGTATTACATTTTCAAAAACAAGGGATAAGTTTCCCTGAACTGCACTAACAGTCTGTTCCCCTGCTTTTCCAACTTCCATTTTGGTGTATTTGTTATTAACCATTGATACGAAAGTAAATGTTAGTGCAAACGATAAGATAAGTATAAGTATATAAACTAAAATAATTTGAGTTCTTATTTTTAATTTTTTCCAGTATTTTGTTATTTTTTTCACCTTAGCCCCTTTATTTAATGTTAATTCTATGTCCTTGTTGCAATTTTAGGGTTTAATGTTAGTTGAATATAGGGGAAAAATAAACTCCTCATTTTTTGTCAATGTATCTTTTTTTATATAATAGAAAGGCTAGGGCAAAGATTTTGTTATATATTTGCTTACAGTTATAGTGGGAGAATGGCTTTGGAAATGAGTATGGCATAAGCATAAAAAGTGCAGATATTAGAAGTCATTTTCTAACGTCTGCACTTTTTTGTAGTATTTTTTATTGATTTGTTTTTGAGTATTCTCTATATCTTCTCAGAAAAGTTGATGTACTGATTCCAAGTCTTTTAGCAGCCTTAATGCCTCATTGCATTCTTCAAACTGAAGACTATTAATCACTTCGAAATAAGAACTCTTTCTACCATTTAGTTTTACCTGAAATGTTGGAAACTTGTAAATCCTTTTATCCGTTTCCACTTCTGATTTCATAATTTCTCTCATCTCTTCTTCATCTACTAAATTAGGGAACAAACATGAGCCATTGTCAAATATTGGAGCTATTGTATACTTATTGTCTTCTTTTATAAATCCCCAGTTAGCTCCATGACGATCAAAATTTCCAAGTAAAGCATCCATTATATATATTCTCCAACTAATATTTATTGAAGTAAGTATAATTTATATGTACTTTTAGATCAGTAGAATTTCATTTTTATTCTGACTTATTTTTATTTTAAAAAACACTTCCTAAAAATCTCTTTTTAGAAAGTGCTTAATCTTTTTATTTAATAAATTATTTATCCAACTGTTTCATTGTCGGGACGTCGTCTGGCAATTATTCACAGAGTTTCATATTAAACTATACTAATATAAAATTATATAAATAGACTATTCGTAATCCTTCATTATTAATTAATATTCTATCTATTTTGTTGTCAAATTGATGTCAATCGGAAAATTTGATGTCAAATTCCCAATTATACTTCTTAAAAAACATCTAATTTCACAGATAAATTTTCAAAAGACTCTTTCTTCTTTTTATCTGTAGCTTCCGCATATATATCCATTGTTGTTTCAATGTTTCTATGTCCCATAATAGACTGAATAACTTTCAGATTAGTTTCCTGTTCACATAGCCTTGTTGCAAATGTGTGTCTAAGAATGTGACATGAAAAATATGGTAATATTAACGGATTCCTTTTTTCTCTTGCTGCAGTGATTTCTTCTTCATTATTATAATTAATTACAATTCTTTTTATTGCTGAATTCACTGCTTGTTGATTCAGAATATTTCCGAATCTGTTTTGAAAAACAAAACCACTTACGCCATCTATAACAGTCTCATTAAATCCATTCTCTTGTTGATCCTCTTCTTCTAATTTTAGAGCATCATACACAACATCAAGCATTGGAATTGTTCTAACACCTGCCTCTGTTTTTGGAGTAGACAGCGTTGACACACATTTATTCTTTTCTGCCGACTTATAATTTGCAATACTATGATTAATAGTAATCATTTTATTTTCAAAATCCAAGTCATCCCATCTTAATGCAATAGCTTCCCCAATTCTACATCCTGTACCTAGCAAAAATGTGAATAATGGCCACCAGTGATAATACACCGGACTATTTGCAATATAATTCATAAATGCTCTTTGCTGTTCAATTGTCAGTGCATGCCGAATACCTCTGTTTTTACCAGATTTTCTATTTACCTCTTTCATTGCGCCTGTAGCAGGATTCTTTCTTATTATGTCATCCCTTACCGCCAACTCAAAAGTTGGATGCAAAAGACAATGAATTGAATCCAAAGTTCCAAGGGCAATATTCTTATCTTTCAATAAGTATAGATAATACTGCACTACATCTGAATATTTAATGTCTGCGATTTTCTTTTTACCAAAATCTTTTCTCACGAAATGGTTATAAGTATATATATATCCGCTCCTTGTAGAATCCTTTAGATGCTGTTTCAAGGAAATGTACCTATCAAATACAAAATTGATTGAAGCATTTCCTGCTGTGTACACATCTAAGCCATCTAACTGAGCCTTTAATAGTTCTTGTTCCTTTCTCCTAAGAGATACAAGGTCATTAGCATAAATGTATTTTCGCTGTCCCAATGGATTAGTGTACGTATAAACATAACGACCATCTTTTCTATAAACCTCACCTGATTTAAGTGTTCTACCTCTAGGATCTTTTCTATTTGCCATAAGTTCCTCCTTAATAAGAAAGAGCTCATACTATTTATCTCTTGATAATATTTTCTCAAGACCTTTCGTTGCGACTTTTGTCATAGACTCATTATGTTTTTCGGTATACTGCAATAACCTTTGATACATCTCATCTGAAATGCGAATACTAAGAACCTTGTCTTTAGTTTTCTCTAACTTAGGTCTTCCTTTATTTGCCATATTGCATACCTCCATGCGTTTATTATATATTTTGTATGACAAAAAATCAACTATTAAATAGCACAAACTCTTTAATGTTCTATATTAACTTTTTTATTTCTAAAATTCTCTAAATGTTTCTAAAAATTTTTCAAATACTTTGCAATTGACTAAAGCCATTCCATCTATCTTATACACAGCTCCAGCTTCCTTTGCCAACGCTTGAAACTTTGTCATCCCTATACTATATAGGTCTGAACCTTCTTTATATCTAACAAATTTTTTTGCCATTGCTTTTCCTCTAACTGAAACCTTGCCTGCTTCTGTCATCATACCCCAGATAAAACACGCTAATTCTCTTGCTATTGCTGTTGCTGCCACATCTCGACTAACTCCTTTGTTTAGAGTCATTTTGTAAAACCTTCGTCTAAGCCTTTCATTTGCCTTATCTGCATACGCAATTACTTCCGGTGGATTTCCTTTCTGTCTTTGCTTCAATGCCACTGATTTGTGTCCTACATTTCCCCTTGTATAACTCTGGGCTACTTCAACTAAAAGTTTTCGCAAGTGGCTATTTCCAGCCTTTGTTATGCTGTAGCGATTAACTCTCGTATCACTGGAATCTTCACTTGGTACAAGACCTAAAAACGAAGCAAATTTCGGTGCTTTTTCAAACCTTTCAAAATCACCAACTTCGACAATCATTGAAAGGGCTGTATGTGTCTTAATTCCAAGAAGACAACTCATATGTTTTACTTTTTCTTCGTATCTTTCTGCTGATGCAAGTTCTTCTATTCTTTCATCAAATCTGTTGATTTTTTCTGTTCTTTAAATATTGCCGATAAAAATTGCAAATCCTTTTTATCGGATACATTATTTTGCATAATTGACAATAAGAAAATATCTATAGAACTGAAAGAAGGGATTTTTATGGCGTTTACCAATAATATCAGAGAAATCCGGGAACAGCGTGGCATTTACCAGGATGACCTTGCCACTGCTATCGGATACAGCACCAAAACTGTCGGCAGGATAGAACGTGGGGACAGTACCCCGTCTGCCGAATTTATGCTGCGGATATCAAAGTACTTTAATATGCTGGTGGAAGATGTATTCCATGTGGAAGATTGAGCTGGGCACAAGATACCCAGCTCTTTTACTATCTACTTTCAACATAAATTTAAAAATCACATATAATTATCCACTAAGTTATATGTAATAACTGTGCAAATCCTAATACAGTTTTGCACCTGCTGGAATTGAATCGTCTAACATTACAAGATTCAACTTTTCTTCTCCATTTACATTGTGAATAGCTGAAAGTAACATACCACAAGAGTCAATTCCCATCATAGAACGTGGTGGAAGATTTACGATTGCCAATAATGTCTTTCCAATAAGTTCCTCTGGCTCATAAAAAGCATGTACTCCTGAAAGAATCGTTCTCTCATTCTCAGTTCCATCATCAAGTGTAAATCTAAGAAGCTTCTTACTCTTAAGTACTGCCTCACAATTTTTTACCTTTACAACACGGAAGTCTGACTTTGAGAATGTATCAAAATCAACCTGCTCCTCAAATAAAGGCTCTATTTCAATACCTGTATTATTTTCAACAACTGCTGCCACTTCTTCTGTTACTACTTCATTGTTATCCATTTGATTGTAACTCCTTTGCATTAATTTCTCATCATAATATGTAATGTCGGTTGAAACCGCATTACTATTGGCTAGTATACCATAAACATACTGTTTTTAGGAAGAAATGTCCTATTTCATCCATGTATGCATATTGTCAAGTGTATGTGTCATATTTTATATTCAAAATAAAAAAGGCTGCTATTCTCTAAAAAATAACAGTCTTTCTTACTATATCAGCCTTTTGGAATTTGACCATTGGCATACAGAATGTGATTAACTAACCACTCTGTGAGATATTTTAAAATTCCCATAATCTGTTCATCTTAATCTTCTACCTAATCATTGTGTTGTTCTGTAACCTTAATATGTATAAATGCTTTTAGCATTTCCATAATCCATGTAGGTTACAATATGCATATACTTCTTCTACCTGTTCACCATCGCAAAGACAAAAATCTGCTACCGGCTCCTGCCCTGGATTTAACTGTTTTCTGTATATTCCCTGATTTGTATTTAATGTAATCCACTCAATGAAATGCTCTTCAAGCATTGGATGTTTTGTCTCTCCGACCACGACATGAACATGACTGCCTTCTATCGTATATACAGGTACATGCTTCTCGACAGCAGCATCTGTCACTCCGGCTTTTAATTCCTGCATAGGTTCTCCGCAACAAATTACAGGTACACCCTTATCCTTTACCTTTTCAACAATGTTTCCACAATGCTTACAAATATAATACCTTACTTCCATGCCTTTTTCTCCTTCCATGTGTAAAATTTATAATTTAATTGTCTCCATAATCTTTTTCAATGAATCTGCAGATTCCTTAAGCTTTAACGCTTCCTCGCCACTTAAATTAATAGGTATATCAGACTCAATACCATCTGCACCTACAATAGCTGGCATACTTAACGATACTCCGTCAATATCATATACTCCATGAATCATGTGTGATATAGGAAGTATTGATTTTTCATCTCTCATAATCACTTCGCAGATTCTTTTTACAGACATTGCAATTCCATAATATGTAGCGTGCTTTTTGTTTATAATCTCATAAGCACTGTTCTTGACTGCTGTAGCTATTTCTTCCGTGTTTTTCTTGTGCTTGTAATGTCCACGCATTTCACACATTTCACTTAATGGAACACCCGATACATTGGCTGATGACCATGCTACAACTTCGCTGTCTCCATGCTCACCTACTATAAATGCATGAACACTCCTGCTGTCCACAGATAAATGCTCACCAAGCTTATATCTTAATCTGGCACTATCTAACACAGTACCCGATCCAATAACCCTGTTTTCTGGAAGTCCTGATAACTTTATGGCTACCTGAGTCAGGATATCTACTGGATTCGCAACTACAAGCATGATACCTGCAAAATTTCTCTTTGCTATTTCAGGAATGATTGACTTAAATATTGCTACATTTTTATTTACGAGGTCAAGCCTTGTCTCTCCCGGTTTCTGTCCCGCTCCGGCAGATATGACAACAATTGCAGCATCAGCCACATCATCATAATCTCCGGCATATATTTTCATCGGACTCGCAAATGGAATACCATGACTGATGTCCATCGCTTCTCCTTCTGCCTTGTTCTTATCTGCATCGATAAGGACAATCTCTGTAAACAAGCCACTCTGCATCAGAGCAAATACCGATGCAGAACCAACAAAGCCACAGCCTATCATTACTGCTTTTTTTGAATTAATCACTTTCTTCTTCGTAATAATCTCATCTCCTTAATAATTCTCTTCATGTACTTCAAAATAGCTCTGTGGATGATTACATACCGGACATACTTCAGGCGCCTTAGTTCCTACCACAATATGTCCACAGTTACGGCATTCCCATACCTTAACTTCGCTCTTTTCAAATACCTGTGCAGTTTCAATATTCTTAAGAAGTGCACGATATCTTTCCTCATGGTGCTTCTCAATCTCACCTACTGCCCTGAATTTTGCTGCAAGCTCAGGGAATCCTTCTTCCTCAGCTGTTTTAGCAAAGCCTTCATACATATCTGTCCACTCATAATTTTCGCCTTCTGCCGCTGCCGCCAGGTTTTCCTTTGTATTACCAATTCCTGCTAATTCCTTGAACCACATCTTTGCATGTTCTTTCTCATTATCTGCAGTCTTTAAAAACAATGCTGACATCTGCTCGTAACCTTCCTTTTTTGCTACCGAAGCAAAATAGGTATACTTATTTCTTGCCTGTGATTCACCTGCAAATGCCTCCTGTAAATTCTTCTCTGTCTGTGTTCCTGCATATTTGTTTGCTGCCATCTCTTTTACCTCCGTTTACTTTACTACTTTTTCAAAATCTGATGCCGGGTGCTTGCACAAAGGACATATAAAGTCATCCGGTAATTCCTCGCCTACATATTCATATCCGCAAATTCTGCAACGCCATATTGTCTGACCGCCCTCTGTTTTTCCAACCTCCTGTGGCTTAGGCTTAATATTATTCTGATAATAATCATATGTTACTGAAGGAACATTGCTTAAAACTTCCATATCGGTTATCTCACCGATAAACATCGTATGTGAACCCAAGTCCTCTGTTTTAGTAACTGTCACAGAAATGTATGCATTTGTACCTTCTGTAATATAATAAATACCATTCGTGCCCCTGACACACTGCTCAAATGCTTCAAACTTATTGGTATCTCTTCCTGATTGGAAGCCAAAATGTTTGAACAATTCAAATTGTGCCTTCTGACTTAAGACTGATACAGTAAATTTTCCGGTTCTTTGAATCATATCATGCGTATAATTTGCCTTATTCACACAGATACTTAACTGGTTTGGTTCCGAAGCTGCCTGAATGGCTGTATTAATGATGCATCCGTTATCTTTTTCTGCTTCTTTAGTGGTCAATATAAACAGTCCATAACTCAACTTATACATTGCTTTCCTATCCATGCTGTTCCTCCTTTACCTTCTCCCTGCATTTCGGGCAAATGCCTTTAAATGAAATATCATAATCCACAAATTCAATTCCATGAGTGTTATGAATTCTTTCCATCAAATCCGGTATTTGATCCATATCCACATCAAAAACTTCACCGCACTTTATACATCTTACATGGTAATGATTTTTCAATGTAAAATCAAATCGGTTCGGTCCATCCGGAACTTCAACCTTTCTTAATGCACCTTCCTCTACCAATATATCAAGATTTCTATATACAGTTCCTTTTCCGATTGCAGGATATGCTTCTTTTATAAATTCATACACTTCATTTGCCGTAACGTGTCTTCTCATTTCGTATACGGTATTTCTTACAAGATCTTTTTGAATGGTATTTCTCCTACTTGTCATTTGCCCTCCTTATTAGGATTAGTTCTTAATAAGGATTATATACCACTATCATCCTGTTGTCTATAAAAATAGTAATAATTCTCATTATTATAATAGCTGCCAAACTGAGCATCTTTTACCTGAATAACTATTTTATTTTGCGTTCAAATACATATTCTGAATCTGAAGATAAATCAGACCTAAACGAATATCCGAGTCTGTCAAATTTCTGAATCTCCACCGGATTTTCAATATTATTTTCCGCTATGAATCTGACCATTTCACCACGAGCCATCTTGGCATAAGTACCTTTTGTTACCAATTTATCTCCGGATAACTCACAAAATACAATCGTAATATATCTGTCCTGTGATGTCAGATACTTTTCTATACATTTTGAGTATTCTTTTGATGCAAGATTAATGATAATCCTACTGTCATCTTTCACTGAGCGGTATAACAATTCTCCCCAGTACTCATACAGATTTTTTGCATCTCCAATTCCAACCTTTGCCTGCATTTCAAGACGATAAGGAGTCACACCATCCATTGGTTTTAAAATGCCATAAAACGCAGACAAGATTCTTAAATGATTTTGCAAATACTCAAACTGCTGGATTTCAAACACAGATGGTGCCATATATTGAAATGCAATCCCTTCATATGCTAAAACAGCCGGGGTAAGCCTGTTATAAAGATCCATATTTTCCAATCGGTTAAAGTTCTGTTCTGCAATCTTGTCATTACATTTCCAGATAGCTTTCAGTTCTTCTTTTGATTTGCTTTTCATCCAGTTTAATACTTCAGCTGTCTTATCAATATAGACAGGCAGTTCAACCGGTGCTAAGTTATCGGTATCTACAATCATCTTTTTTGCAGGTGATAAAATAATCTTCATTATGCCAATTCCTTAAGCATATTTTCAGGATCATCTGCCGCCTTGACTTTATCATTTGCCTTTATAATGATTCCCTGCTCATCAATAAGATAAGTAGTTCTTACGACACCCATAGATACTTTTCCATAATTTTTCTTTTCTTTCCAGACATCATATGCTTCAATAACTTTACGCTCCGGATCTGCTAATAGCGTAAATGCCAGTCCGTATTTTTCTTCAAATCTCTTATGAGACGCTACAGAGTCCTTGCTTACTCCGAGAATAACAGCGCCCTTCTCAGTAAACTGTGGATAACGCTCAGAAAAGCCACATGCCTGCTTCGTACATCCTGGTGTATTATCCTTTGGATAAAAATATAAGATTACTTTTTTCCCTGCATAATCGCTTAATTTATGCATTTCTCCGTTCTGATCCGGCAATTCAAAATCCGGTGCTTTTATTCCTAACTCTAACATTTACTATTCCTCCGCTTTTGTATTTTCCACCTGTTTTCTTGTTCTTTTATTATATGAAATCATTTTATGACCAGAATAGACTGCCATAATCATGCATATTAGAGAGCCAAATGCAAAGCATTTGTGTGCTGCTTTTAACCCTTTATATCCTGTATAAAAAGTTCCAACCATTGTAACTATTGCTCCGATTGACCAATATTTATGTGCTTTCATTTTATACCTCCAAATTGATTAAGCTGTTTCCAAAATAAATATCTCTGGATCATTAAAAATATTATACACTCCATCCATTACTTTCGACAAGTAGGGAAAGAAAAATAATCATTCCAAATACAAAAGGATGTATCACGGTAATTCTGGCATTACCTTGACGCATCATTTCGTGTTGTATTTTTTTATTCTTCTTAATGACAACTATGGCTTCCGCATCCATGCTCACCACACGTATGTCCTTCCCCATGGTTGTGCTCATGGTGAGAACACTTCACATCCGGATTATAATCAAGCGTATCATTGATAAAAGCTTCTACTGCTTTATCCGCATCTCCTGAAACTCCGCCAAAAAGCTTAATGCCCGCTGCCGCTAACGCAGTCTGAGCACCTCCTCCGATTCCGCCGCAGATCAAAACATCAGCATTTAATGCATTAAGAACTCCTGCCAATGCACCATGTCCGCTTCCATTCGTATCTACTACTTCTGAATGTAGCACTTTTCCTTCCTCTACATCGTAAATCTTAAATGTCTCTGTGTGTCCAAAGTGTTGGAAAATCTGTCCATTTTCATATGTTACTGCTATTCTCATGATACCTTCTCCTTTTTCTACTGCATATTTTTGATAAATCTCATGTTTGTAACATCCTCCAAAGCTGCAGTAGCTGCTCTGACCGTCACAGATTATGAAATTCCCACCCTCAATTTTAAGCGGATGTCCATCAATGAGAGCATCTGCTATTTTCTTTCTGGCAATCTCGTAAATCCGTTGGACCGTCGTTCTTGCGATCTGCATAGATTCTGCACACTGCTCCTGACTGTAACCTTTTTTGTCCAAAAGACGGATTGCCTCGTACTCATCTACCGTCAGAACAATGGGCATTTTTTTCTCAGTATCATCTGCCGGAAGAAATTCTAAAACATTTGGGAAATGGCAGACTTTTCTACATTTTACTGGTCTCGGCATGAAATTGCTCCTTTCTCGCTTTTCTTATATAATAGTCCTATAAAGGGCATATGTCAATTATTCGATTGACGCATCTTAAAAAAGCAAGTATACTATGTTCATAAAGGAGATAACTATTATGAGTTTCAAAAATTATTTTCCACTATGGAATGACTTAAATACAGCACAGAAAAAACTAATTTCAGACAATTTGATCACACAGCATGTGAAAAAAGGAACAATCATTCACAACGGGAGCATGGATTGTACCGGATTATTACTGATTAAATCTGGGCAGCTTCGAACTTACATACTTTCAGATGAAGGACAGGAGATTACACTTTACCGTCTGTTCGATATGGATATGTGTCTTTTATCCGCCTCATGTATCATGCGTTCTATTCAATTTGAAGTAACCATTGAAGCAGAAAAAGATACGGATCTTTGGATCATCCCTGCTGAAATCTATAAAGGCATCATGAAAGAATCTGCTCCTGTCGCAAACTATACCAATGAGTTAATGGCTACCCGTTTTTCTGATGTCATGTGGCTGATTGAACAGATTATGTGGAAGAGTTTGGATAAGCGTGTTGCTTCATTTCTTTTAGAAGAAACATCCATTGAAGGAACAAATGAACTGAAAATCACTCACGAAACTATCGCAAACCATCTTGGTTCCCACAGGGAAGTTATCACTCGAATGCTTGGATACTTTCAAAGCGAAGGACTCGTCAGACTCTCTCGAGGCAAAATAACAATCCTTGATTCGAAAAGACTGGAAACACTACAAAGATCATAAAACTTTTTTTCTCTAAAGAATCCTCCATTTATCAGAATTATGAAAGTCATTCTAATAAATGGGGGATCTTTTTATACTACAATCAAACTATAAAAATATTTTATTTATTTCTAATAATCCATACCACATGCATATGATCTTTCAATCAGTGCACGGTCATTGACCACTGCATCATAGAAGCGAAATCCGCCAGAAAAATTATACGTTTCATAACCGTTTCCTTCCAGAATACGGCTCGCAATATAACTGCGCAGACCACTCTGGCATATCAGATACACAGGCTTTCCTATCTCAATTTCACTAATTCGTTCTCTCAGTTCATCTACAGGTATGTTTTTGAATCCATCAATATGCCCCCTGCTGAATTCACCTACAGTTCTCACATCTAGCAACACCACATCTTTATCTTTAGAAATCTTGTCCATATCTTCCAAATGCCATTGCTTTAATGTCCCTTTTACAATATTGTCTATCATAAATCCAGCCATGTTTACCGGATCCTTGGCAGAAGAATAAGGTGGTGCATATGCCAGATCCAGATCTTTCAACTGGGTTGCATTCAGCCCCGCATGAATTGCTGTTGCCAGCACATCAATACGTTTATCAACTCCTTCATATCCAATAATTTGAGCGCCAAGTAAACGATAGCTCTCTTTTTCAAAAACCACCTTCATGGTCATCACTTTTCCACCGGGATAGTAACTGGCATGACTCATAGGAGAAAGAATTACTGTATCTACCTCTAATCCTGACTTTTTGGCATTGGTTTCATTGATACCTGTAGTGGCTGCTGTCATATCAAACACTTTTATAACGGAGCTTCCCTGACTGCCCAGGTAACGACTATCACCGCCACAAATATTATCAGCGATGATTCTGCCCTGTTTATTGGCTGGTCCTGCCAAAGAAATCAACGCATCATTACCCGTAATATAATGTTTTACCTGAACTGCATCACCTGCAGCATAAATATCCGGTACAGAGGTTTCCATTCTGTCATTCACTACAATACTTTCCTTGATGCCAAGTTCCAGACCGGCTTCTTTTGCTAATACTGTGTCTGGTGTGACTCCGATTGCCAGAACTACCATATCAGCCTGAAGGGATGGATTATCTTTCAACAGAACCTCCACTCCGTTGTCTTTTTCTTTAAATCCTTCTACTGTATAACCCAGTACCAGTTTTATCCCATGCTTTCTCATTTCATTATGGATCATGGATGCCATATCAGGGTCAAAAGGGTTCATCAGCTGCTTAGGACGCTGGACAATCGTAACATCCATGCCAAGCTCCCTCAAATTTTCTGCCAGTTCCAGACCAATAAAACCGCCACCTGCCAATACAGCCGATTTGGGATGATTCTTATTTATATATTCTTTTATCCGAAAAGTGTCTTCTACAGTACGAAGTGTAAAAAGTTTATCAATACCTACTCCGGGAAGTCTCGGCTGTGTAGGCTTTGCACCCGGAGAGAGGATTAGCTTATCATAGTTTTCTTCAAATATTTCACCGTTTTCTAAATTCTTAACTGAAACAGTTTTACATTCGGGATGTATTGAGATAACTTCATGATGAATTTTCATGTTAATACGGAAGCGTTTAAAAAAACTCTCTGGTGTCTGTAGTGTAAGTTCTTCCGGGTCTGTGATCACGTCTCCAATATAATATGGAAGTCCACAATTTGCATAGGATATGTATCCGGATCTTTCAAACACAGTAATTTCAGCATGTTCATTCAGTCTGCGTATTCTTGCTGCAGCTGTAGCTCCTCCGGCTACACCGCCTACAATTATTACCTTCATCTTATTTTTCCACCTTTCCTGAGTAAGCTGCAATGCCACCGATATTATTTACTTTAGAATATCCCATTCGTTGCAGTATCCCAGTTGCCTGGCGGCTTCGTGAACCGGAATAACAGTATACAAACAGTGGAATATCCTTATTCTTCGCTACAGAAGCAATATTGTCAAGTTGCTGCAACGGCACATTTTTACTTTCTGGTATATGTCCTTCCTGATATTCCTGCAGTGTACGTACATCCAGCAGAACTGCATCATCAGTCCTTTTATATTCTTCTATGCCTTGATTAATATTCGACTGTTTAAAGAGATCGAAAAATCCCATTAGCACACCCCCCTAAAGCATTTCTAAAATCGCATTCTTAGGTCTCGCCCCTGAAACCTGCTGTACAATCTTCCCATTCTTCATAACCACTAAAGTTGGAATGCTCATAATACTGAACTTATTTGCCAGTTCAGGCTCTTCATCTACATTAATCTTTCCAACTTTAATATCTCTACGCTCACTTGCAATCTCCTCTACAATAGGTACTACCATACGGCAAGGCGCACACCAAGATGCCCAAAAATCTAAAAGAACGGGTTTATCGGAATTCAGTACTTCGTTCTGAAAATTATCTTTATTGATATTAATAGCAGACATTTTACAGTCCTCCTTATCTTTTTCTTTTTGTAGATTTATTATAGTCTTAATTTCATTTATTTTCCGTGATTACATCACCATACCTCATTAACTTAACTTCTTGCCATACCATCTACACTTAATATAACACCTGTAATGTAACTCGCCTCATCTGAAGCAAGAAACACAAACGCATTGGCAATGTCTTCTGGCTGTCCAAGACGACGCAATGGAATTCTTTCAATCATAGGTCCGATAACTTCCTTTGGCACAGCTTTCATCATATCAGTTTCTGTAATCCCAGGTGCAACAGCATTAACACGAATACCTTTAGGTCCTAGTTCTCTTGCTAATGATACAGTCAATCCGTTTACTGCAAACTTCGATGCTGGATAAGCAACCCCACTTGGCTGTCCCGAAATACTCACCATGGAAGAAGTTGAGAGAATGACCCCATTGCCTCTTGCCACCATACATTCTGCTGCTACACGAGTAGTATTAAATACTCCTTTTACATTTAGGTCAATGACTTTATCAAAAGTCTCCTCTGTATAATCCATAAATGAGGTATTTTCTGAAATTCCTGCATTATTTACCAGTATGTCTACACATCCATATTTTTCAGTTGCCTCTTTAAAAGCCTTTCTGACAGACTCCAAGCTTGCCAGATTTGGACTAATTCCAGCAACTATTGCATTGGGATATTTTTCTTTTAATTTATCTACAGCAACATCTGCTGATTTCTGTGAACTTGCTGCCAACACAACTGAAGCACCTTCCTTCAAGAATTTATCAGCTGTAGCAAATCCTATACCACGACTGCCACCCGTAATGATTGCAACTTTATCTTTTAATCTCATTTAGACTACCTCCTTACTTAGTTTATAACTATATTATAAGCAAAAGGTAAATTATTTTCTGTGATATCATCACAAAACAATTGATTCATTCACTGCAAAATATAAGAACCACCTTTCTGCCTTGATCTTGGTGGTTCTTTGTGTAATATATGAAATTTCTAAGAGTCTTAATAAAGAGAAACACAAGATTAGTAGCGACGATTTCCTTGCTTTCTACGATTATCTTCTCTAAACCTGCTACTTTTTCTGTCGAAGCAATGTGAAGTCAACAATCATCTATGCTGCATTTTGTTATTGTGGATAATATCGATTAAATATCTTTACCGCTAAAATGATATAAAAATAGGAACTAAATATGATTTGATCAGCACTCTTTGCTGATAAAGTTGAATATGTCAACAAAGGTGTTCCAATTTTGCAGGGCAAGCATATTACTTCTGGAAAAATAGATTATAAGGATGCACGCTACCTTGATAAAGAAAAATATGAACCAATTTATTATCCTAAATATGTTCCAAAGGCTAATGATATTCTATTGGCAAACGATAAATGATGTATGTTTTTGCAAGAACAAATTTCTTCTCTGCCATAAGCTTCTGTTCAATAATATCCTGAATATCTTCAACTGCCATCTCATCAAAGCCACGGTTTTCAATAGAAGCTAATATATTATAAATCTGTTCCTCACTAATTCTTTCTTCCTGGTCGACTTCTGTGTTCGCCTTCTGAATAGCTGATACAATTTTGTTACGATCATAAGTAGCTCTATGACCGTCACGTTTAATAACACTTATCATTTTTTTCGTTCTTTCTTCTTCATATATCATGTATACAGCATTAAAAATACGATAATAATGCTGTTCTATATTAAACACAATTAAATACATTGTGCTTTTTAGGCAATAAAAAAGCGATGTGTTAAACTATGATAATCAAGTAAGGTGTTTAACTCTTTCGCATGCATTAGATTATAGCACTAAGCTAAATGAATGTCTACCAAATATTGTGAAAATTAAAAAGCAAAAACACAATATATAGTGTTTGCAAAATGAATGCCCTAAATAAAGGGATGGAACAAAAAAAGAAAAATTGTCAAGTGAAAAATAAATTAATTTAATTAAGTGATATATATTTTATTTGAATGCAATTATAAATTTAAAGAGAAAAATATATTGCATATGTGAATGAAATTAAAAATCATTCTTCATCTTGATTCGGTTTTCTTTTCGTTTAAGGGCACAGTCCCACTCGGCCTGCTGAAATTCATTTTCAATGATAAGCGGTGGAACTTTTGTTGGTCTGTTATTAGCGCCCATTGCAACCATTACAAAGAAAGCTCTGTTAATAGGGTGGCGCATTCCTTCATTATTTTCAACATAAGTATCTATGCGAACTTCCATTGAAGTGTTTCCGGTATATGTTACATAACCGATAATTACCAGCAAATCATTTACATAGGCTCCATCTTTAAAGTCTAAATGGTCGATTGCAGCAGTTGTTACATTATTGCAGCCGGAATGGCGCTTTGCAACAATTCCTGCAATTTCATCAAGCATAGAAAGTAATGCTCCGCCAAATAAACGACCGCCACCATTTAAATCACATGGCTTTATTACATGTACCTGCTCAGTCCTTGAAAAAGAGACTGTTTTTCTATTAATATTTTTTCTATTCATATATAAACACGCTCCTTTGTTACATCGTAAGAGTAAAATTATTTTATAACATACATACATATGTCATATTAGAATCCAAAGTATAATGCAATGATTCTTTTAGTTCTGCTAAAAGTTCTTCTGCATCTTCGCTATTCATTGCCTCCTCATAAACCTTTTGTGCCTCTTGCAAATCATCCGGTATCTCATCATTTAATAAATCGTACGCCTTTGATAAATACGAATCTGATAAATACTTATAGAATACTAACCCTAATAAATATGTCTTATATTCATTCGCATCAATCTTACCTCTTAATACATCCGCCCCACTCCATAAAACCTGAAGTAAGTCCTTTCCTTCTGTCATTTTACTCCTCCTTTATTTGTCATATATGTTTCTTAGATTTCTAATCGTTTAAATATAAATTTTCAACCGCTTATTTCACATAATTTGTTACCTTTATATTTTAATATATATTTCTTAATTTTCCAATTAAAAATATATTGCTCAAAAAAACATCAAGAACGACAAAATTTGCTACTGTCATTAGCATTAATTTTATTTTCCCGGACGACATATCATCACCAACCCACCATTATGATAATTGCCCAAGCATACTCCGTGTGCCTCATCCACTGCCTCAACCATTTTTCCATTGCCTACATAAATACCCACGTGGCTGATATTTTTGTATCTTCCATTGGTTGTGTAGTTATAAAATATCAAGTCTCCTGGCTGTATGTCTTTTTCCTTAAATGTTTTGCCTTTCAGCCCTTCTGCTTCTGCAGCTGCAGTGGTTGAGCCGCCAAATGCTATATCAATACCTGCTGATTTCCATGCGTAGTATGCCAGCGAACTACAATCAAATGCCTTTCCACTGTTTCTTAAATTCTGACTATACGGATATCCTACCTTAGACAATACAAATGATGCCACGGTCTTTTGTGCCTGATTTGTTATTTTGTCAGTTATGCTTGTTATTTCCTGTGGGGTAAGGCTTCCCTGCAAGCCACTTAGCTGACTTCCACCTGTCTGACTGCCTGACGGATTGCTTGTAATGCAGGCACTCATTAGCTGATTAAGTGTTTCCTTTCTTTCCTCATCAAACTGATACTGCTCTGACATTTCCGTGTAGCTTTTTAATGTAATTCTCACTTCAAGGTACTTTTTCTTCTTTTTGCCCTTTTTGTCTGTTACATTTTCTGTTGTATACTTGCACATGTCATCAAACACTGCCTTTAAATTCTGCTTGTTTGCTTCATTCATTTTTGTTGCCGTGTTTTCGTAACCATATTTCACCATGTACACGCACATGATGTCATAATAGTTTGAAGGCTCGCTGTTCATTCCCTCATAGTCCACATACACCTTTCTGCCCTCATCTGCATCCTTGTGTTCATCCACCAGTGTCTGTATTTCCTGATTAAATTCAGATACGTACTGCGTTGTTACAGTCTGTATTGTGTCTCCACTTTCAAGTGATGGAAGAAATATTGCAAACGGTGAATTATAAAGCACCGCTATGATTGCAAACACAATTCCTGTTGCAACCATTACCACTATGAGTATTGGAACAACCAACGGTGCAAGCAGGGATGCCACCTGCTTAATCATGTATACCATCTTGTTTTTTATCAGGCTTCCTGCAAGTTTGAATATGCTATCGTTTTGCTCATCACCGGGCTTTAGCTTGTCCATGAAATATTTCATCATCCTGCTTTTTTGCTCTGCCCTGTAAAATGTGTTTTCAATCTTCATCCCCACTGCTTCACCTGCAGCCATTCCAATCAATGTGCCTTCAGGACCTGACGCTAAACCGGCAACTGTGGTGCCGGTTTTTACTGCAAGTTTTTCGCCTTCCTTGGTAACTTCCTTTGTTATATCCTTGGCTACCTTTTTGGATGTTTTCTTTGCCACATTTTTTGAAGCATTCTTTGCTGACTTTTTGGCAAATTCTTTTCCCTTGTTTGAAGCTTTCTTTCTGATTTTCTTGCCTGCCACTTCCTTTTGTAGTTTTGACGTGCTCACCTTTTTCCTGATTCGATTACCTTTGCTTATTGCCCCTTTTACAGGTCTTATTGCAATGCCTGTTGCCTCAAATGCTCCATCAATGTTTTCACCACCCTCAACATTTTCAGTAGTAGCTGACTTAGCTATTTTTCCTACTGATGTTACACTTCTCCCTGCTCTGGTTGTCATTGACTTATTGTCAATCTTTGTTTCATTTTTTTTATGAATCTTTCCGGTCCTTTTCTTGTGTATTTCTGTGTTAACTTCTTTTTCCTTGTTTATTTTCATGTTGTCCTCCTTGATTTTGGGTAAAAAATAACGCCAGATTAGTTCCTTGCTAACTTGGCGTTTGCATATTATTTATTTTTCTTTTCATTCGTAATAAAAACTAGATTTTTCCAAACTATATCCATAATCAATTACTATCTACACTCCTCCTATTTCCATCTTCTCATACAGATTAGTGTTATACAGCTTGTACAACTCGCTGTTCTTTGTTATCACGTTATCAAATGGCACCATTCTGCTTCCGCATTTTATGAGTCCACATCCTGACGGTGAATCTATTACATAGTTAAGTTGCTCCTCTGATATTTCCAGCGACTCCACTATCTTTTCTATGTCCTTGCTTGACTGATTTAAAAGAAGTATGAATGCTGAGTTTGAAAGCATTGTTGTGCTTGTCTCACTCATTAAAAGGTCCACTATGTTCTGTGTTATTCCTGTACAAAGACCTCCCTGCTTTCTTACCTTTTTCCACATCTGGCGTAGATATTCTGCACTGAACGGAGAATTTAAAAGAACATGCACTTCATCAATGTAAAACCATGTTGCTATTCCCCTTTCACCATTGTCAATTATCTTCTGCTGTATTGTTTCCATCATTACCAGCATTGCAAGTGGGGCAAGGGATTCTCCAAGGTCTCTTATTCCATACACAATAAGTCACGTAATTGTAATACTCGCACTCTGCATAAAGATATTCATTTCCAAGCTCATCCTTCATTGTCTTGTATGAATTGCTGTTTATTTCAACTGTTACAGGACTCTTGTTTACCTTGTAACCTTCAGGTCCCTCGATTTCGTATACCTTGTATGTTCCTGCCTTAAGCTTCTCATAAGTAATGATTTCTCCTGTATCATCAGTTACAAATCTGTCCACAACAACAATTGCGTTTCCATTACTGTATTTCTGTGTCACAAGTGTCTCATTTCCATCTTCATCCGCCTTGTAAATCTGATATGTTGTGCCTTTCTTTAAGACTGTCTGATGTGTTTTTGAATCCTTCTTCACGATTTTTAAGTATGCTGTAAATTCAGGATTGTTTAATAAGTACTGATAAGTTTTACCGTTTTCAGTTACATTCACATAAAAGTCAGAACATTTTTCAGTATTGTCTGCTCCAACGGTCTGATGAACCACATATGTACCATATGGTAACTGCTTTGACTTGGCATAACCGTTTAAGTCTGTTGTAAGAATGTCTCTTTCAGTTGCCTTTGCCTTGTCGTAAGAGCCTGCACTTGCAAGATAAATCTGAAACTGTGCACTCTTTTCAAATGATACAATGCCTGCAGTTCCGTTACCCATGCCCTTAATGATTGCCACATCACCCTTGATTGGCTTTTCTGAAACCTGTTTTTCAACTGAATTGTATTCTGCTGTGAAGTTTGCACCATACTGTACAGTTCTGCACCTTCTTTATATCTAACAAATTTCTTAGCTAATGCTTTCGTTTCTCTTACTGTTCCTGCACTATTAACCATTATTTTTCCTCCTTCAATCTAAGTTTTCTGATGTGTTGTTCTAAAATATGTCTGTTAACTCTTACCATTTTGCCAATCTTATAAACTGCACCTGACTCTCTACATATTCTTATAAAAGGTTTCATTCCCATCTTGTAATACTCTGCACCTTGCTTGAAGGTAATAAAATCCCTCTGTAACATGTCAATATCCTGTTCATCAATGTCATATGAATACATCCAAATATTTCCACTCATATTCTGCTCACCTCCTATTTCTTTGCTGGTTCATGAAATTGCTCTAAATATTCATTAAAAATATCTCTGTTAATCAATACATATCCATCAATTCTGTAAATAGCCCCAGCCTTGCTTGCCAATTCAAACAATTTTTTATGTTGAATACTATAAACATGTTCTGCTTCCTGATACCTTAAAAACTTCTTTTCAAGATTTCTTCTTTTTTCCTTAACTTCTTTAATTGGCATAAATTCTTGTTTTCTTTCCATAATAAATCTCCTTAATAAAAATTTGAGTCTATGCAAAATAGCAACAAAAAAGACACTTTTTAAAAATTGCTTTTTAAAAAGTGTCCTAATTAGGATTAACTATTATATAGTTGTTTGACAGTTATATATCTCATATTGATACATAACTCTTCGTATAAACCTTCTGATTTGATGTCAATTTGATGTCAATTTGATGTCAAATTTAATTTAAACCTCTGCAAACCCTTTATTTATGAGCTTTATTTATCCAACTGCTTCATTGTCGGGAATAATAACACGTCTCTGATAGCTGCTGAATCTGTAAGTAACATACACATTCTGTCGATACCAAATCCGATACCGCCTGTTGGTGGCATACCGATTTCAAGTGCGTTCATGAAATCTTCATCTGTTGTATTAGCTTCTTCATCACCAAGTGCTAATAATTCTTCCTGAGCCTTGAATCTTTCTCTCTGATCAATTGGATCGTTAAGTTCTGAGTAAGCATTTGCCATTTCCCAGCCGTTCATGAAGAATTCGAAACGTTCAACATATTCAGGATTTTCGGGTTTCTTCTTTGTTAAAGGAGAAATCTCAATTGGATGATCCATAATAAATGTTGGCTGAATAAGGTGTTCTTCAACAAATTCCTCAAAGAATAAGTTTAAGATGTCACCCTTCTTATGGTGTTCTTCGTATTCTACATGATGTTCTTTTGCAAGTTCTCTAGCCTGTTCAACTGTTTCAACTTCGTTCCAGTCTACTCCTGCATATTTTTTAACTGCATCAACCATTGTAAGTCTTTCAAATGGCTTGCTTAAATCCATTTCGATTCCATTGTAAACAATCTTTGCACTACCACATACAGTTTCTGCAAGATGTCTGTAAAGATTTTCTGTTAAATCCATCATGCCGTTGTAATCTGTGTATGCCTGGTATAATTCCATAAGTGTAAATTCAGGGTTGTGTCTTGTATCAACACCTTCATTACGGAAAACTCTACCGATTTCGTATACTCTTTCTAAGCCACCTACAATAAGTCTCTTAAGGTAAAGCTCTAATGAAATACGAAGTTTAACATCTTCATCTAATGCATTAAAATGAGTTTCAAATGGACGGGCTGCTGCACCACCTGCATTGTGTACAAGCATAGGTGTTTCAACTTCCATGAATCCCTGTCCGTCTAAGTATCTTCTAATTTCGCCGATAATCTTTGAACGCTTAACAAATACGTCCTTTGCTTCCTGATTCATAATAAGGTCTAAATATCTCTGACGATATCTTAAGTCTGTATTTGTTAAACCATGATGCTTTTCAGGTAAAATCTGTAAACTCTTTGTAAGTAAAGTTACTTCTGTTGCATGAATACTCATTTCACCTGTCTTTGTCTTAAATGGATATCCCTTAATTCCAACAATATCACCAATATCCATCTTCTTGAAGTCTTTGTATTCTTCAAATGGTTCTTCACAGATTTCGTTTCTTGCAACGTAAACCTGAATATTTCCCTGTAAATCCTGAATGTTACAGAATGAAGCCTTACCCATTACACGCTTTAACATAATACGACCTGCAACAGATACAAGCTTTGAAGGATCCTTTATTAACTTGCCTTCTTCATCATGTCCACATTCTAATTCGTCAAAATGTTCTTTAATTTCCATGCTGTGATGTGTTACATCATACTTTGTAATCTGGAAAGGATCTTTGCCTCTTTCCTGTAAGTCAGCTAACTTTTCGCGACGCACCTTTAAAAGTTGCTTTGTATCAACTTCCTGGTTGTTATTCTTATTTTGTCCTGCCATTTTTCTCTCCTCTGTTTTCGCAATTTAAAGCGCACCCGTAGTGCGCTCTTTATATTTTAAATATATTTATTTAGTCTTCTTAATTTCAAGAACTTTGTATTTTGAAACTGTTTCACCAATTTCAACTTCTACAACATCACCAACTTCGTGACCGATTAAAGCTGTTCCAATAGGTGATTCGTTTGAAATCTTGCCCTGTAAACTGTTAGTCTGTGTTGAACCAACAATGCTAAATTCAAGATCTTCATCATATTCAAAATCATGAATTACAATATGGCATCCAACACTAATCTTTGTATCATCAATATCATCTTCTCCAACAACTTCTACGTTCTTGAGGATTTTTTCGATTTCTTCGATACGAGCTTCAATATCTCTTTGTTCATCTTTTGCTGCATCATATTCAGCATTTTCTGATAAGTCACCCTGTTCTCTTGCTTCTTTAATCTTCTGAGCAACTTCTTTACGTTTATTTACCTTTAAATCTTCTAATTCAGCCTCAAGTTCCTGAAGACCTGCATAAGTAAGTATATTTTTCTTTGCATTATCTGCCATTATTGCTTCCTCCAATCAAATTTGTTCAAAGTTTTACACTTTATAATAACAAGAGCCTTTGCCATTGTCAACAAAAACCCCTTTATATTTTCCTTATTTTCCTAGATAAATTAAGGGTTTTCCAGTTTTTTCATCTGTAAGTACATATATATTGCAATCTCGCATTTATTAAGAACTCTTTTAGCACATCTATACCGCATTCTCTCGTTTATTAAGTCTTTTAGCCTACGCACTACAATCTCTCATTTATTAAGTCTTTTAATTCTTCATATGTTTCCATTGTGTTACACAATCTTCTTAATTCAGCAGAATGTGGCAAACCACCTGTGTACCAGGCTATGTGTTTTCGCATTTCGTGAACTCCGGTATATTCACCTTTGTACTCCACAATAAGGTTGGCATGTTTTAAAATCATTTCCTTTACTTCCCCAGATGTTGGCTTGTCTATGAGCTTTCCTGTGTTTAAATACTCATTTATCTGTTTAAATATCCAAGGATTTCCTCTTGCTGCACGCCCAACCATAAGCCCGTCACACCCGGTATATTCTTTCATTGCTTTGGCATCTTCCGGTGTAAAAATATCACCATTTCCAATAACGGGTATATTAACCGCTTCTTTTACCTGTTTGATTGCATCCCAGTCAGCTTTTCCACTGTAGTATTGTTCCCTTGTACGCCCATGGACTGCAATGGCTGATACACCACAAGCTTCTGCAATTTTTGCAATTTCTGTTGCCTGCAGTTCTCCATCTTTAAATCCTTTTCTTATTTTAATTGTTATGGGCTTAATGCTTTCCTTAACCATTTTTGTTAAAATTTCTTCAACAAGCTTTGGCTGAGTTAATAAATATGAACCTTCATGATTATTAACAATCTTAGGAACCGGACAGCCCATGTTAATATCAATAAAATCACAGGCTCCATAGGAAACTCTGCCTGTAATTTCTGCCATTATATCCGGATCTGAGCCAAACAACTGAATTCCTATTGGATGCTCGTCTTCGTCAATAGCAAGTAAATCTTTTGTTTTTTTATTGTTATATAAAATAGCCTTTGCGCTAACCATTTCAGAATATAAAATTCCGCATCCCTGCTCTTTGCAAAGCAGACGAAATGGCAGGTCCGTTACGCCTGCCATTGGTCCTAACGCTAAAGGGTTTTGAATTTCAAGATTACCAATTTTCATTATTCTATCCCTTTATTAGTTATTTTTTATTCTTTTCGTATATAATTCGCATTCCCTGCAAAGTAAGTTCTTTATCATATACATCGATACAGTCTGTGTTTTTGTATATAACATTTCCAAGACCACCTGTAGCAATAACTTTAAGGTCTTTTATTTTGCTTTCTTCCTTAATCTTATTGACAATATATTCAGTCTGACCTATATAACCATACACAATTCCTGCCTGCATGTTAGTGATTATGTCTTTTCCTAAAATAGAGTCAGGTTTTTTGATTTCAACTTCAGGAAGTTTTGCTGTTCCATCCCATAATGCTTTTGCACATATTTGAATTCCTGGTGAAATAACACCGGCTTCTAATGTACCGTTTTCGCTTATAAGGTCATAAGTTGTGGCTGTGCCAAAATCAATTACAATACATGGACCGCCATACAACTCATAAGCTGCAACAGCATCTACAATTCTGTCTGCTCCTACTTCTCTTGGATCAGTTCTGTTGATTTTTATTCCTGTTTTTGTGCCAACTCCTACAATAATAGGTTTGATTCCAAAATACTTCATTATACCACTGTTTAGTGAATACATTACTTTTGGAACAACAGAGGCAATTATTACATCGCTTATGGATGAAATGTCTATGCCTTTTCTCACTATCATTTCAGCAATCAATGAACCATATTCATCTGATGTTCTTGCTGACTGAGTCTTAAGTCGCAAATTTGCAAAAACTTTATCTCCTTTAAATAATCCCAATGTGATATTTGTATTTCCTACATCTACTGTTAGTAACATTATTCCGTTTCTCCTAAAACAAACACTTTATAGTACATTTCAAGAGCTTCTAAAAGCTCTCTTTTCTCTAATTGAATCTGATGAATCTTCAATCCGCTTCCGATTTCATCGTATAGCAAGTCGCCCTCGTCAGCCTGAGTTATAAGCTGCAGGTAACCATCTTCATCATATTCAACTATTAGTGTTCCACCTACCTCTTCAGTAAACATAACACACATAATTTGTAATTCCTGTTTTACCTGTTCCGGTAAATTGTTAAATTTAGGATTCAAATAATACTTTTTTTCATAGGAATTTGCCCCACACAAAACTCTATCTTCATTGTACATAATATTTTCACCTGTTTTATTTTTGCTTAATATCAGGGCATATCTTACATTAAAATACATTACTTTTCAAGTATTCTTTAACATCAAATATGCCCCAAGTATTATAACTAAACTTTAATAATCTGAATTTTCATAATTCTACATTATATTAAGTTTTTAATTTTTCTGATTTCTACATAATATTATTCTTTAATAACTTCTGCAAGTGCTTTTACGCTTCCTGCAATTCCCTGAATATCTGATGGGATAATAATCTTTGTAGCCTGACCATCTGCTGCTGCGGCAAAGGCTTCTAAACTCTTCATTGTAAGAACAGCTTCATCTGCTCCTGCTTCCTTAATTACCTTAATACCATCAGCTGTAGCCTGCTGCACCTTCAAAATAGCCTGGGCTTCACCCTCAGCTTCAAGAATCTTCTTCTGCTTCTCAGCGTCAGCCTTAAGAACTGCTGCTTCCTTGTCAGCCTGAGCATTTAAGATTGCTGCTTCTTTCTTACCTTCTGCAATAAGAACCGCTGACTTCTTCTCACCTTCAGCTCTAAGAATCTGTTCACGTTTCTCACGTTCGGCACGCATCTGTTTTTCCATTGCTTCCTGAATATCTCTTGGTGGAATAATGTTCTTAAGTTCGACTCTGTTTACCTTAATTCCCCATGGATCAGTTGCAACATCTAATTCTGTACGCATTTTTGCATTTATTGTTTCTCTTGATGTAAGTGTTTCATCAAGTTCCAAATCACCAACAATATTTCTAAGTGTTGTTGCTGTAAGTGACTTAATTGCCACTATTGGATTTTCAACACCGTAAGCATATAACTTTGGATCTGTAATCTGATAGAAAATAATAGTATCAATCTGCATTGTTACATTATCTCTTGTAATAACAGGCTGTGGTTCAAAGTCTGCAACCTGTTCCTTTAAATTAACTCTTCTTGATATTCTATCAAGAAAAGGCACCTTAAAGTGAATTCCTACAGACCATGTTTCTTTATATACGCCTAATCTTTCAATAACATATGAATGTGCCTGTGGTACAATCTTTACACATGTTGATGTGACAACAATTGCCAACACTATAACTACTAATAAAATTTCCATTTTTCTCCTCCTTATTTATATCTATTCTTTAATTTTCACAATAGCCTTAACACCCTCAATGGCTACAACTTCAACTAATGTGTTTTCCGGTATTATATCTTCATTAACGCTTCTGGCTGTCCATTCCATTCCGTCAATAAGAACCATTCCTTTTGCATTAATATTGTCTATTTCAGAAATAACTTTTCCGGTCTTTCCTTCCATTGATTCCACATTAGTCCTCTCGGCTTTGTTATTAATGTACTTTACCGCAATAGGTCTAAGCACTAACAATACGATTACCGTAACAACTATAAAAACAATTGCCTGAATAATCCAGTTCCCGGTAAACAATGATGTAACACAGGCAGCCAAAGCTCCAATTGCAAACCATATACAGGTCATTCCAAGGGAAATCAACTCCAGTGCCGCAAAAACTACAAACACTATTAACCATCCAATATAATTCATACGCCCTCCTTTTCTATATTTAACTGTTAGTTACATTTCTCTTACGGTCACAATGTCTACATTATATTATGTATAAATTCCCAATATAATGTGTTTATCTTTTGTAACCCTAATATTTGTTCAGTTAAAGAGCATTATAGCATTTGTGATAAAAAAAAGAAATCCCATTATAAAGGATTTCTTAAATGTATTTTATTTAAACTGTACATATTCCTGTTTTACATATCCATTATTGCCATTATAGTCAATTTCTATCCATTCACCGTCTTCTGCAATAATATCAAATTCATCTCCCTGCTCAGCGATTCCCAATGCCTCCGAATCTTCTGTGGCATCCTTTCTAACATTCAAAATATCAGTATTAATAACTATCTTAGAGCCCGTTGTGTTTTCAGTTTCAATATGTGTGTCCTCTACTGTTGCATCATTTCTATCAACTGCCGCTACTTTTTGCTCATCCTTATTTTTCACATCAATTGATTCTTTCTCACTAACAACCAACTGAGAGCTGTCTACTAAAACAATCTTGTCATTTCTTCCAATTACTGATGCGATTGTAATAATAGAAGCTATTGCAAATACTGCAATATAAAATATTCTATTTCTATGTATGTACAACTGTTTCTTTAATTCTTCTTTATTATTTATGTTCATCCTATTAACACCCAAACTAATCTATCTAATGCTTTAACAAATGTAGTCACTTACAATTAGTATTTATATAGAAATTCTATATCTTTAATTTAATAATTCATTTTTGTTACATATGTTAAATTTGTGTTCGTCATCTGTAATAAAATTTTAACAATTTTTCGACATAGTGTCAATGAAATATCTACTCTTTTCTTCCTATGTACATAAACTTCCAATCTTCCTTATAATCTTTTATTTGTCCACATATATATTATTTTTAACTTTTATTTCCATAATTTTATTACAAAAATATTCGCTTTTTTTGGCAAATGTTACAAACTTCAAGGTAAATCGTTGCATAATTTATTTAGTAGATGTATGATATTTGCGTGAAAGACAATTAAATTAGGGTTGATATATACTAATACATTAATACATGACTTGATTCACCCTGGTTAAATTCAAGGAGGATTATTTATTATGGCAACTAAAAAGGGAAACACAATCAGTACAAAAGCAGCTGAAACTAAAACAGAACCAAAGCAGGTTACTGTTTCTTCAATATTCAACGCAGAAGCAGAAAAGAAAACTACTGCTAAAGCTACTACAGAGAAGAAGGTTGTTGCTACTGAAGCAAAAAAAGTTACTGAAACAAAGAAGACTACTGCAGAAGCAAAGAAAGCTCCAGCTAAGAAAGCTGAAGAAACAAAAGCAACTGCTAAGAAGGTTGAAGAGCCTAAGAAAACAGTTACAAAGAAAGCTACAACAACAGAAAAGAAAGCTACTAAGACTACAGCTAAGAAAACAGCAGCTAAAAAGACTACTAAAAAAGAGTCAAACTTATATGTTCAGTTCCAGGGAATGGAATTTGATGCTAAGCAGATTGAAGAAGCTGTAAAGGCTGACTTCAAGGCAAAAAATAAAAAGAGAACAATAAATTCAGTTTCTATTTATGTAAAACCTGAAGATATGAAAGCATACTATGTTATCGATGGCATCATCGGTGATGTTGCTTTATAGGATTTAATTAAGAATCCATAAAAAATAGTTCCAAATGATATTGTTACATACAAAACAAATATCTTTGGAACTATTTTTTTGCAATTATTTTTTTAAAATTATTCTTTTTTTGTACCAGCTCATCTATAGTGGTACGTCTTCTATTCTTTGACGTTTTCTACAAAGTCATTTAATTTCTTTGCTAAAGCGTCTGCATCTAGTCCATGTACCAAACATGCTTCCTCTAAAGATTCTCCCTGAGCAGATGGACAGCCCACACAATGCATTCCCTCACTTAATAGAATTGGTATACATCCCATGTGAATGTCAATTATATCTGAAATAATCATATCTTTTGTTATTCTAGCCATTGAAATCCTCCATTACATCTTTTCAGGTTCAGGATAATCCTGACCGAAAGTTTCAACTGTAACTTTTTTCATTTTCTGTTCTTCTAAAGGCTTATCCATATAATCTGTTGCAACTGCTGCAATCTTATCAATAATATCTTCACCTTCTACAACTTTTCCAAAAGCTGCATACTGACCATCAAGATGTGGTGATGTTTCATGCATAATAAAGAACTGTGACCCTGCTGAATTTGGTTCCATTGTTCTTGCCATTGAAAGAACACCCTTTGTATGCTTTAAGTCATTTGCAAAACCATTATATGAAAATTCACCCTTAATAGAATATCCAGGTCCACCTACGCCTGTTCCCTGTGGATCTCCACCCTGAATCATAAAACCTCTGATTACTCTGTGGAAAATTACTCCATCATAAAAACCTTTGTTTACTAAGCTTATAAAGTTATTTACTGTATTTGGAGCGATTTCAGGATATAATTCAGCCTTCATTACGTCTCCGTTTTCCATTTCGATTGTTACTATTGGATTCTGTGCCATTTTTCTCGTTCCTTTCTATTAAAATATTCTAAGTGCCAGACTTTATATTGCCCTGACAACCATTTTCTTATTTTGTCCAAAATTAAATTTCGGATTTCTAAATATTCTAACACATTTATTTTCACAGTACAACTTGCCTCTTTTCCAATATGAAACTTGCCTCTTTTTCAATATAAAACGCGTCTTTTATTCTTAATAATGTAGCGCTTTTATGTACCGGCATAATTTACTTTTTCTTACATTGTATCGGTGCATATAGTAGCAAAAGATACATTCTTTTTTGTAGAGACGCACTTACTCAATAACTGTTTACATTTCGTGCAGAAATTCAGCTATAGGAACACGTATTTTACGTTGAAACAATTTTAGTTTTCTTTTTTACACCTTGTTCATAATTTCTTTACATCGAAAACACTCTTTTTTCACGTTTTCAAATTATTATATAAACATAAACAAAAGTTGCTATACATTTTGTTTATGTTTTTTCATAATTTTTTTGGATCGGATTTATCCGATTCCCTCCCTTTTTTATTATTAGAATATATTTGCGGAAAGGATGCAGAGATGCATCCTTTTTGCTGTCTAAAAAAAGACCACAGATTTGTTTTCAATTAATCTTCAAATGAACTCGCTCGCAAATGTTAGATTGTTATATCTAACTTCTTGTGAAAAATTCATTTCCAACAAATCTGTGATCTTTTACTTACGCCATATATTGTCTGCAAATAATATATGCCATGTATAAACAATAAATAAAGATTAGTAATATACCTTCTTTTCTTTCAATCTTCTTACTTGTAATTGCCACTACATAAACTATCACTGCCACAAGTAGTGCTACAACCGCATCAATCGCATTATTTAAAGTAACTGTTACAGGTGATATTGTAGCCGAAACGCCTAACACCAATAAAATGTTTGATATGTTAGAGCCAACTACATTTCCCACTGCCAAATCTGCTTCTCCTTTTTTAGCAGCAACGGCTGATGTAACAAGTTCAGGTAAAGATGTTCCCATTGCTACTACTGTAAGACCTACTAATGTTTCGCTCATACCTACCGCCAATGCAAGACTTTTGGCACAATCTACAACTACCTCTCCACCTACAACAATTGCTACTATACCACCAAGAATAAACCAAACACATTTGGACTTAGACATTAGAATATCTCCATCATCGCCCTGTGTTCTCTCTCTTAAAGCATAAGAAATTGTCCATGCAATAAAACCTACAAACAGTAACAACAATAATATGCCGTCTGTTCGTCCAACAGACCCTACTGTAGCATTTCCGTTTGAAAATTTAAGCAAATTCACATTTCCGATTATATCTCCAAACCACAATGCATCTCCTAATAAAAATATCAATATAAGGGAAATTATGGCTAAAAATGGGAACTCTCTCTTCAATATAGACTGTTTCACCTTAATGCTTGCAAAAAGAGCTGTTACACCCAAAACCATTAAAAGGTTAAATGTATTTGAACCGTCAACATTACTTACTGCAATAGCATTAGAGCCTTTTGCTGAAGCAAATGAACTTACGGCAAGTTCAGGTAGCGATGTTCCCACCGCAACAATTGTAAGTCCCACTACAATTGATGGAACTTTCAATCTTCTGGCAACTGCCACGCTTCCATCTACGAAAAAATCAGCCCCTTTAATAAGGAATAAAAATCCTACTAATAACAATAGAATATCCAATATTACTTTCATCTTTAATTTTCTCTCCTTAATCCCACTTTTAATATTGCAGGCTTTTACTTATTATCTTTTTACGAATAAATACTATTCTATACAATTATGCAAAACAACGCAAGAAAAATGTAGTACGGGACATTTCTTGTTAAACAAAAAGAATGTCGCTTGCGGCATTCTACGCGCCTAGCGCGTGTTACTTTAGCAACATTTTTCATTTTGTGCTAGTGTGCATCCATAGTGGAACGTTTTTATGTAATAAGAAATTCTGAAAGAATTTCTTATTACATAAAAAGAGCTTGCGATAAAAATCGCAAACTCCTTTTGAGGTTTTATTATAAATAGTAATTATAATTCAAATACTAAATCACCGTATGAAGGCATTGGCCATTCTTCTTTTGGCATAACTACTTCAAGTTCATCAGCCGGTTTTCTAAGTTCAGCCATTGCTTCCATAACTTCATCTTTGTAAGCAACTGCAATTGCCTGTGCATCTCCTGCGTTTGCAGCTTTTTCTGTTACTTCTGATAAGTTCTTAACTGCCTTCTTCATTTCAGCTAATTTTGCTGTAGCATCTGCTAACATTTCTGCCTGAATTGTTGCATCTACACCAGCTTCTTTTACTGCTAAAACAGTATCTGCAAGTTCTTTTGTATATTTAACTGTTGCAGGAATAATTAACTTGTTAGCCATATCTACCATTGTTAAGGCTTCAATATTTCTAACACCTGCATACTGTTCAAATAAGATTTCCTTTCTTGCTGCTAATTCAGCCTTAGAAAGAATACCAAACTTACCATACATTTCAATTGTTGTATCATCTAATAATGCAGGTATTGCATCAACAATAGATTTGCAGTTTGGAAGACCTCTCTTTTCAGCTTCAACCGGCCATTCTTCTGAATATCCGTTTCCGTTGAAGATAATTCTCTGATGTTCTCTCATTAACTTGGCTGTGTATTCTGTAACTGCTGTTTCGAAATCAGCAGCCTTACTTAACACTTCAACAGCCTTTTCAAACTGTTCAGCCATCATTGCGTTAAGAACTGTATTTACATCACCAATTGAGTTTGATGAAGCAACCATTCTAAATTCAAATCTGTTACCTGTAAATGCGAATGGTGATGTTCTGTTTCTATCTGTAGGATCCTTCTCAAGTTTTGGAAGTTTCTTAATACCAAAATCAATTTCTCCTGATGAAAGACTTGATGTAGCTTCACCATTTTTAATAATCTGATCTACAACGTCTCCAACCTGATCTCCTAAGTACATTGAGATAATTGCAGGTGGTGCTTCATTAGCTCCTAATCTGTGGTCATTACCTGTATTTGAAGCTGCCAATCTTAAAAGAACTGCATGTGTGTCAACAGCTGCCATTGTACAAGCTAATACTAACTGGAATAATGAGTTATTTTCAGGTTTTTTTCCAGGTTTAAATAAGTTAATTCCATCATCAGTTGTAAGTGACCAGTTGTTGTGCTTACCTGAACCGTTGATTCCATCAAATGGTTTTTCATGAAGTAAGCAAATTAAACCATGCTGTCTTGCTGTTTTCTTTAAAATATCCATTACTAAAAGGTTGTTATCTAAAGCAACATTTGAAATTGAAAAGATTGGGGCAATTTCAAACTGTCCTGGAGCAACCTCGCAATGTTCTGTTTTTGCTGTGATTCCTAACTTCCATAATTTCGCATCTATGTCTTCCATGAATGCTTTTACTCTTGGAGGAATTGCGCCAAAATACTGGTCGTCCATTTCCTGTCCCTTAGGAGCAGGTGCTCCAAATAATGTACGTCCTGAGTAAATTAAGTCAGGTCTCTTCAAATATTTTTCCTTATCCACAAGGAAGTATTCCTGTTCAGGTCCAACATATGAGTAAATTCTCTTTGTGTTTTCATTTCCAAATAATCTCATAAGTCTTACACCTTGCTTACTTACTGCATGCATTGCCTTAAGAAGTGGTGTCTTTGTATCAAGTGATTCACCTGTATATGAACAAAAAGCTGTCGGTATACAAAGTGTATCTTCTTTAATGTAAACAGGAGATGTAATGTCCCATGCTGTATATCCTCTTGCTCCACATGTTTCTCTAAGTCCACCTGAAGGGAATGAAGAAGCATCAGGTTCTCCCATTAATAATTCTTTTCCTGTAAATGTATTTTCAATTTTTCCATCAACTGGTACTGATGCAAATGAATCATGTTTTTCAGCTCCTACTGAAATAACATATGGTTGAAATACATGTGTATAGTGTGTAGCACCTTTTTCCAATGCCCATTCTTTCATAGCCTGAGCAACAACATCTGCCAAATCTTCTGTTATTTCTCCACCTTCATGCATAAGAGTTTTAACTCTCTCAAAATCACTTTTAGGTAAGCGAACTTTCATAACTGAGTCGTCAAATACGTTTTCTCCAAATACTTTTTCAATATTAACTCCCATAGTTTTCTGTTCCTTTCTCTACTAACATATTTCTTCCGCTATTTTAATTTACCCAAAAGAAAAAGGCACTTCTCCAAATATTCATTTTGAAGAACGCCCTTGTCCTTAATCTCATTCAGCGGTGAGGTCTCCCTCATTCGCAAACTAATTTACATCATATCTTTATAAAAATCAATAGTACCAAGGTATTTATCTAATTATTTAAACCTTTTTCTTAATTAAATTAAGTTTGTCCCCTATTTTTACATATTTTTACAACTTTTGCTAATCTACTACCTCTTCTCCTCTATACATACAAACAATCTGTCTGTTGCCATAATCGTCTACACAGGTAGAGCACATTATAATCTTATCATCCACTCCCGGAATGCCATAATCAAATTTCTGACTGCTTTTTCCAGCTACTAAATTAATCCATTTTTGGAAGGCAACATCATCATCAAAGCCGTATTTATAAACATCTTCATTGTTATCTTTTGCAGTAAATGTTGAAAAAACATAATATAGATAATGTTTATAGCCAACGTATATATCAAATATCTGGTGTGCCTTAGCAAACTTGCTCTCTCTAAAGCTCATTAGTCCTTTAAACATTGAGCCGTCAAGCATGTTATGACCGTACAAAATACACATTTTGCCATCAAGACCTGCCGTTCTATAGTCAAGGAATATGGCACCGGCGCCATTTGATATTTTGTCTGAACCTTTTTTTAAATAAAATTCATTATCACTATGTTCTACTATTGGATACTGTATTCTTGTTCCATCTAATTTAATGTAACCTCTTGCTTCATCGTTGTACTGCAACATTGCTTTGTAATTCCAAACCCATGTTGTAAGAGATGAAGAATATTCACTTTTATTTTTCTTTGTTTTAGTTTTCTTATTTTCAGTCTTCTGTGTGAACATTTTGTTTATTTCTGCATACTTTGCCTCATCCTCTTTGTAATTCAAATAAGAATCCGTAAGGCTGTATGATGCATAAATAAGCACTGCTGCCGCACACACTAAAGCAACATACCTGATAATGTTATAAGCTCGATTTGAAAGTTTCAGTTTTTTGCCTGTCTTCTTTCTTTCAGTTATATCTTCGACATTTTTCTTATCAGCATTATTTGTTGTTTCATTCATGTCTTCAATATTTTTCTTATCAGTATTATTTGTTGTTTCATTCATGTCTTCAATGTTTTTCTTATCAGCATTATTTGTTGTTTCATTCATGTCTTCAATTTTTTTCGTATCAGTATTATTCTGTTGTTTTTTATTTAATTCATCTTTTTTCTTATCTCGATTTTCCACAGCTTTGTCTTCCTTCTAAATATACTTATTTAAGTATAAAATTATTAGCATAAAAAGGCAAGTATATCCATAGCGGAACGTTTTTTCTGTAATAGGAAATTCTTTCAGAATTTCCTATTACAGAAAAAAACAACCGGGATGCAACATCCCAGTTGTTTTTTAATAAAATATGTTATTTTATATTAATTATTCAGCTTTTCCTACTGAACCGAAAAGTTCCATCTTTTCTTTTACAGTTGCCTTAATAGCTTCTGCACCTGGAGCAAGAAGTTTTCTAGGATCGAATCCCTTTCCTTCTAAATCTTTTCCAGCTTCAATATATTTTCTTGTTGCATCAGCAAATGATAACTGACATTCTGTGTTTACGTTAATCTTTGATACTCCAAGATCAATAGCCTTCTTAATCATATCTTCAGGGATACCTGTACCACCATGAAGAACTAATGGCATAACTCCTGTCTTAGCCTGAATAGCATCAAGAGTTTCAAAGCTAAGTCCTTCCCAGTTGTCTGGGTATTTTCCATGGATGTTACCAATACCTGCTGCAAGCATATCAACACCAAGGTCTGCTACTGCTTTACATTCATCAGGATCTGCACATTCGCCTCTACCGATAACTCCGTCTTCTTCACCACCAATTGAACCAACTTCAGCTTCAATTGACATATCCATGTTATGAGCTACTGATACTAATTCCTTAGTCTTTGCAATGTTTTCTTCGATTGGATAATGTGAACCATCAAACATGATTGATGTAAATCCAGCCTTAATACACTTGTAGCATCCTTCGTATGAACCATGGTCTAAGTGAAGAGCTACAGGAACTGTAATTCCTAATTCTTCATCCATAGCCTTAACCATAGCTGCAACTGTCTTAAATCCAGTCATGTACTTTCCAGCGCCTTCAGACACTCCTAAAATAACAGGGCTCTTTAATTCTTCTGCTGTTAAAAGAATTGACTTTGTCCATTCAAGGTTGTTGATGTTGAACTGTCCAACAGCATAGTGTCCTGCTTTTGCTTTTTCTAACATTTCTTTAGCTGATACTAACATAATGTACCTCCATATAATCTTATACTTTATTGTTAAATTTTAAACAACTAATTTTAGTATACCCCATTTTATCCTAATTGCCAACATTATTTTGCACTATTTTTGCACTATGTTACTTGTCATTCATATTAGGGAACAAATGCGATATGTCCAAATAATCAGGGATTCCTCTCTGATATTTTACAACAGGCTCTCCTAAAATAAGAGGATATGCGTAATCTATAAATTCCTGAGTTACATCATTGCCTCTAGCGTTAATCCATTCTCTAGGCACATGTTTTACAAGACCTGCAACATTCTGTACAGGTGTGTCAGACATTGTAACACAATATGGATCGTTTGCCTTTCTAATGGCTGTAACCATAACACCTGTTTTTCCTTCTATGGAAATATTAATAGCATGTCTTCCTAATCTGAAAGCTTCTCCTATATCAGTAATAGATGACATATGGGCAGCGCTTCTTTGAAGAATGTTAATTTCAACAGAACGCACCTTAACCTGTATATTCTGCTTAATAATATATTCCAAACACTTGCCTGTACCACTAAGCTGACTGTGACCAAATGTATCTTCCACTGCTGTTGTAGCACTAACGTACTTGCCATTTGCATCTTTTATACCTTCAGATACAGCAATTACAACGTTATTGTATTTCTCCATTGCAGCCTTAACGTCTTCAATAAATTCTTCTTCCACAAAAGGAACTTCCGGAAGATAAATTAAGTGTGGTGCAAAATTATATTTGTTTCTGGCTAATACTGATGCGCCTGTAAGCCAACCAGCGTCACGTCCCATAATTTCTACAATTGTAACACTTTTAATTGGGTAAATTGAAGTGTCATGACCTATTTCTAATAATGTAGATGCTACATATTTAGCGGCTGAACCGTACCCTGGCGTATGGTCTGTAACACACAAGTCATTATCAATTGTCTTTGGAATTCCAATAATTTTAATATTGTTTCCAATTGTCTTTGCATACTGACTTAATTTGTCTACAGTATCCATTGAATCATTACCACCAATATAGAAAAATGCATCTATTTCATATTCCTTAAATTTCTTAAAAATATATGCGTATGGTGCATCATCTTCCTCATAATGCGGAAGCTGATATCTACATGAACCTAGGTACATAGAAGGTGATTTCTTAAGTAATTCTATGAACATAGGTGTTTCCTCAACTTTTTTAGTCAAATCCATAAGTCGTCCATTTAGTAACCCCTGAACTCCATTAAGAGAGCCATATACTGTTTTAAACTCTTTGCTGTCAATTGCACCCTGTATAACACCGGCAAGGCTGGCATTAATAGCTACTGTTGGGCCACCTGACTGAGCAACTAAACAATTTCTCATTTGATTTCCTCCGATAAATTAATTCCATATAAGTATACCCCAGTTTTCACCAAAAACCAACATCAATATTTAGAACAACAGTCAAAAAATTGCATACCTTATTATTGTAAAATAAAAAAAGGATGTAAATAATGAATTGTACAATGAATAGAAACTGCAATTGCAGTGGCAATACTATGTCCGGTTGCGGTCGCTCATGCAACATGTCCGGTGGTAATCGTCCTAATAATATGTCGGGTTTTGGTTGTTCTAATAATGCTACGCAAGGTTGTGGATGTTCCAATAATACTACGCAAAGCTGTGGTCCCTCAGGAAATATTTGTGGTTGTAAAAAAGCCGGCGGTTGTGGCTGTATGAAAAATGACGGTTGCGATATAGGCACAGAGCATGTGGACCATATGGCTCCCGGTATGTGTTATGTTCCATGGCAGAAATGGGAAGACATTTATTCTCCAGAAGAAGGATTTGCCAGAGGCACAATATTTGCTCAACTTGACAAGTCATATATAGGAAGGAAGTGTAAATAATGAAATGCGATAAAAAATCATTAATGAAAATTATTACTCAAACCAGTTTTGCACTTGACGACACAAGACTGTTTTTAGACACACATCCCAACTGTCAGGAGGCTATCATGTTTTATAACAAAGTGCAAAAAACAAGGGAGAGCGCATGGCGAGAATATGTTGATAACTTTGGTCCGCTTACTTTTTACGAAGTAAATGATGAAGATTACTGGCAATGGAATAAAGGCGATATGCCTTGGGAAGGAGGTAGTTGCTAATGTATGTATATGAAAAAAGACTGCAATGCCCTGTTAATATAAAAATAAGAAATCCTCAAACTGCCCAGTTCATACTCAGCCAGTATGGTGGTCCTGACGGTGAGGCTAGCGCAGCGTTCAGATATATGTCTCAGAAATTCACTTTTAAAAATCCTAGAGTTGCAGGACTTTTAAATGATATAGCATGTGAAGAACTTTCACATCTTGAAATAGTGGGAACTATCGTTCACCAGCTTGTTAAGGACTTACCTTGCGATGAAGTTGACACAGCCGGATTTGAAAAATACTACGTGGATCATACTCTTGGCGTATGGCCTCAATCTGCCGGTGGTGTGCCTTTCACAGCTACTGAATTCCAGTCATCAGGAGATCCTATTGCTGACTTAGTAGAGGATATGGCTGCCGAACAGAAAGCAAGAAAAACATACGATAACATTTTATCTTTGGTAAAAGATTGCGAAGTTGCTGATCCAATTAAATTTTTAAGAAAAAGAGAAATCGTTCATTTCCAACGATTTGGTGAAGCTCTCAGAATGGTTACTGAAGAAATGAATAAAAAGAATTTCTACGCAGTTAATCCTAGCAGTTGTATAAAAAGATAAGCTATAAATTAATTTTCAAACTATAAACTGCATAAAAAGATAAGTAGTAAATTAACTTTCAAAGTCATAAGATGTATAAATATAACGGTACAATCTAGTTTAAGTTCATATTATATGAACTATAACGGTTCTAAGTTTTGCGTTTCAGTAAAGCTTAGAGCCTTTTTTTATTGCAAAAAAAACCACATGAACTTAATCATGTGGTTTAAAACTGGCCCACAAGGATTCGAACCTTGAAAATGCTGGAGTCAGAGTCCAGTGCCTTACCATTTGGCGATGGGCCAATGTCTCGCGACAGAGAATATATTATCACAATGTCGGAAACAATGCAAGCACTTTTTTTATTTTTTTTCTTGTCCTGCTAAATAATTTGCAAATTGCTGTGCTGTTCTACCTGAAATTCCACCATGGCTAAGTTCCCACTTGTTTGCTTCTGCCTTGATTTCGTCATCAGAAAGCTCAACGCCTAAACGTCTACACAACTGAATTGCAATTTCAAAATATTCTTTTTGACTTGGTTTAGAATAATTAATTGTCACACCAAATCTGTTAACCAATGATAATTTTTCTTCCATTGTATCTGATTTGTGTATACCATTATCAACCTGAACATCGCTTCTGTCGTTCCATGTTTCTTTTATTAAATGACGTCTGTTTGATGTAGCATATATTAAAATATTTTCAGGTTTTGTTTCCACGCCACCTTCAATAACAGCCTTTAGGAATTTATATTCAATTTCGAATTCTTCAAATGATAAATCATCCATGTAAATAATAAACTTGTAGTTTCTGTTTTTTATTGCTGCTATTACATTAGATAAGTCCTTAAACTGATGCTTATATATTTCAATCATTCTAAGGCCTTTGTCATAATACTGGTTGACAATAGCCTTAATACTTGTTGACTTACCTGTACCGCTGTCACCAAATAGAAGGCAGTTATTTGCCTTTCTCCCTTCCACAAAAGCTTCTGTGTTATCAACAAGCTTTTTCTTTTGAATTTCATAGCCAACTAAATCATCCAGCATTACCTTATCCATATTATTAATTGCATGGAATTTGAAAGGAACTGTATCCGTTATTCTGAATGCCTTATTCAAGCCAAACATTCCAACACCATAATCCTTATAGAAATTTGTAACATGCTCAAAAAATTCTTTTTCATCTTTTGACTGTTCAAGCTTCTTACTTAATGTTCTTACTTTTTCGCTTACATTTTTGTTATACATTAATTCAGGTTTTCCAATTGCCTTATAATTTGATAACTGTTTAAAACAATCAATTCCTAAATCTTCTTCCATCGATGCAAAATCATAGTCGAATAAAGCTTTAAACTGCTTAAAATCATTTTCAGCAAAATGATTTACACTTCCATTATTTGCACCAATTTTTTCACAAGTTAAGCTAAAAGGATTTTCATCTGTTATTAACAAATATGTAAGATAATTGTGCCATAAATTATCATCAAAGCCATAATCTGTTGACACTTCTAAAATTCTTTTAACCTGACAATATAATTCGGTGATAATTTCATCTTTCTTATAATCTGTTTCCTTATATTTTCTTATAATATCACTCAATTTCATTAAAATTGAATCTTTATCCATATCACCATATATAATTAATTTTGATACAATATTATACATTTCTTCGCCTCATTCTTTTCTATTGATTTAGATATACTTCTCTCTATTATTTATACAAAATGCATATGTGCATATTAATTTTTCTGCCCATAAATGCATATATATATATCCGTTTATAAATTTGTGCATTTAAAGTAATAGAGGTCAGCATACGCCGACCTCTTTACACTAATACGCATCTTCGCAAATACGTACATATTAAACTGCTATTTATAGACTTCCGTGGAATGTTCTACTAATAACATCATCCTGCTGTTCTTTTGTTAACTTAATGAAGTTTACAGCATATCCTGATACACGGATTGTAAGCTGAGGATATTTTTCTGGATGTTTCTGAGCATCTAATAATGTATCTCTGTTTAATACATTAACGTTAAGATGATATCCTCCTTCTTCTGCATATCCGTCTATTAAAGAAACTAAATTATCAACCTGTTTTGCACTTGCTGCCATTTCAATTACCTCCTATTTCTCTTTTTCTAATAGTTTAATTCTGGATTCTTTGAATCCTTCAAGCACTATTTTCTTTGCAGCCATTGCCATCTCTTTTGTGGCTGGCTCTATATTTTCCAATGGATATTCAATGCCTAGTTCCTTGTACTTTTTCTTTGCCATATCATGGTAAGGCAAAATATCTAATGCTTTTACCATCTTTAACTGACCAATAAAAAGTCCAAGTTCATATAAATATTTCTTATTAATAGTTATATGTGGAACTACAACATGTCTTATCCAAATCTTTATACCTTTTTTATCTAAGTAACGGGCAAAGGCTAAAATATTATCATTTGGCTGTTTACATAATTTCTTATGTTCTTCCGGATCAATATGTTTGATGTCCAGCATAACCAAATCCGTTACCGCCAGTAGTCTGTCTACCTTTTTCAGATATTCCGGATCGTCAGGTTTAAAAGTTACACCTGACGTATCCAGACAGGTATTAATTCCTCTTCGGTGTGATTCTTCGAACAGTTCTGTTAAGAAGTCTATCTGTACCATTGGTTCTCCACCTGTTGCAGTAATTCCACCGGTTTTATAAAAAGGACGTTTCTTCTCATACTGTTCAAGAATTTCATCTACTGTCATCTCTGTCCCACCAGCCATTGACCATGTGTCAGGGTTATGACAGTATGCACATCTCATAGGACATCCCTTAAAGAAAACTACAAATCTTACTCCTGGTCCATCTACTGTTCCACAACTTTCAATTGAATGAATTATTCCTGTTGTCATTCTGAATTTCCTCTATTTATAATAATTACTGCTGTAATTTGATAAGATCATCAATGTCTAATCCTAAATCATCAGCATCTAAATCACCTGTAAATACCTGGCAATCCTTACCAAGAGCATCTGGAACTACTGTAAATGTATCTGAGATACCATCTCTAGCGTTTTCAAATGGAATCTTAGCAACTGATGCAAGTGATGATACAGCACCGTGTGTATCTCTACCATGAAGTGGGTTAGCACCTGGTGCGAATGGCTGTCCAGCCTTTCTTCCGTCAGGTGTGTTACCTGTATTCTTACCATATGTTACGTTTGATGTAATAGTAAGAATTGACTGTGTAGGAACACTGTCTCTGTATGTGTAGTTCTGTCTTAAGTAACCCATGAACTTGTCAACGATCATTACTGCAAGACTATCTACTCTATCATCATCGTTACCATATTTAGGGAAATCTCCCTCTACTTCGTAATCTACTACAAGACCATCTTCGTCTCTGATAGCCTTAACCTTAGCATACTTAATAGCTGAAAGTGAGTCAGCTACTACTGAAAGTCCTGCAACACCTGTTGCGAACCATCTCTTAACGTGAGCATCATGTAATGCCAACTGAATTCTTTCGTATGAATATTTATCATGCATGTAGTGGATAATGTTAAGAGCATTTACATATACTCCTGCTAACCACTTCATCATGTCTTCATATCTATCCATTACTTCATCATAATCAAGATATTCTGCTGTAATTGGTCTGTACTTTGGTCCTACCTGTACTTTTGTCTTTTCATCAACACCACCATTGATAGCGTATAATAAACATTTAGCAAGGTTTGCTCTAGCTCCGAAGAACTGCATTTCTTTACCAATTCTCATTGGAGATACACAACAAGCGATACCATAGTCATCACCATTGTACTGTCTCATTAAGTCATCGTTTTCGTACTGAATTGATGAGTAATCAATAGAAATCTTAGCACAGTACTTCTTGAATTCTTCTGGAAGTCTTGTTGACCATAAAACTGTTAAGTTTGGTTCTGGAGCTGCACCTAAGTTTTCTAATGTATGAAGATATCTGAATGATGTCTTTGTTACCATGTGACGTCCGTCAATACCTACACCACCGATTGATTCTGTAACCCAAACTGGATCACCAGCGAAGATTGAGTTGTATTCTGGAGTTCTTGCGAACTTAACGCATCTTAACTTCATAATGAAGTGATCGATGAATTCCTGAATCTGTTCTTCTGTAAATGTTCCGTTTGCTAAGTCTCTCTGAGCGTAGCAGTCGATGAATGTTGATGTACGTCCAAGTGACATAGCTGCACCATTCTGTTCCTTAACTGCTGCTAAGTATCCAAGGTATAACCACTGAATAGCTTCCTGTACGTTCTGAGCTGGTCTTGAAATATCGAATCCGTAAATCTTACCTAATTCTTTTAATTCCTTAAGAGCTCTAATCTGTTCTGAATATTCTTCTCTATCACGAACAACGTCAGGTCTCATTTCTGTTGGTGTAGAAGCCTTCTGTGCTTCTTTGTCAACGATAAGTGTATCAACACCATATAAAGCAACTCTTCTGTAGTCACCGATGATACGTCCACGTCCGTAAGCATCAGGAAGACCTGTTACGATATGGTTTGTTCTACATGTTCTGATTTCTGGTGTGTAAGCATCGAATACACCAGCGTTATGTGTTTTTCTATAATTTGTATAAAAGTCTACAACTTCAGGATCTACTTCATATCCGTTGTCGCTACAAGCTTTCATAGCCATACGGATACCACCGTTTACCTGTAAGCTTCTCTTGAAAGGCTTATCAGTCTGGAAACCAACGATAGTTTCTTTGTCTTTATCTAAATATCCTGCACCATGTGATGTAATTGTTGATACAACCTTTGTATCCATATCAAGAACACCACCAGCTGCTCTTTCTTTCTTCTGAAGATCAAGTACCTGATTCCATAAATCTGTTGTGTTCTGTGTTGGTCCTGCTAAGAAGCTGGCATCACCATCATATGGTTCGTAGTTCTTCTGGATAAAATCTCTGACGTTGATTTCTTTTTCCCAAGCGCCATTTTTGAATCCTTTCCATTCTTCTCTCATCTCTTTTTTTCCTCCTAAAAATAAATGTAAAGCTTAATAATTTATTTAGTGAATGACTAACGAAACGTAAGTAAATCTTCTACGGTCTTTCTCTTTGGAGCAACCGGTTCTTCAGCAGGGTAACCTACAGCAACTAAAGCCATAAGTTTCTGTCCTTCTGGAACTTCTAAGATTTCTTCTGCCTTGTTAATGTCATACAAGCCCATTATAACTGTTCCAAGACCTTTCTCATGAGCTGCCAAACACAATGTCTGTGTGGCAATTCCATTATCAAATGCCTGCCAGTTATCTTCACGAACAGTAGAATAACTACCGTCTCTTTCAAAACCTGAACGCTTATCAACAATTGTAGTTGCAATTATTGCAGGTGCCGCATTAATATTCTTCTGATTAAAAGGATAATCCTTGCAGCCTTCCTCTGCCAATCTGGCTTTGACTTTAGGGTCCGTTATGGCAATATAACGGGTAGTCTGTGTGTTTTTCCAAGATGGAGCAAATGAAGCAGTTTGTACTATATCTTCAAGAACATCTTTTGTAACTTCCTGTTCCTTAAACTGTCTAATGCTTCTTCTTGTTTTTATGCATGTAATAGTATCCATAAGTTCACCTCCATTATATTCTAGTTAGTATAACGTGATAACTTAATGACTTGTGCGTCGAATAAACGCAGTAACACACATAAAACGTCATTTTCACTAACTGTGAATAATATAACACTTTATAAATAGTTTTGCAATCATAAAACGATGAATATTTTGTTAATGCAAATTTCTTTTTTTCACTATGTAAATAGTGCAAAATACTTCAATAAGTGTTAGTATTTCTGCATATGCTTACTTTACAATTTTAATTATAAATATTTTATTTTTTATTTCTGTTGCAATTGCAACTTTTTTATTTTTTTGTTATATTTTTTCTATATAAATTTTGTAAGATTATACATAATTATTTAGAATAATTATTCACGTTAATGTATTTTTATGAGGTGATTTATGGAAAAAAGTAAACTTTTTTATAATATAAGCGAAGAATCTCAGACTTCAATGATGCATTGTTTTCATTCAACCACGAAAAAGTATTCTAACGGCGAGATTATTTCCTTTTTTGACAGCGATAATAAAGGCATTGGTATAGTTGAAAGTGGTTCAGCATGCGTAGTCGACATTCTTCCTAACGGTTCCAGAACAATTTTAGAGAATTTAAATGAAGGGGATATTTTTGGCGGACTTTTTTATTTTCATGTTCCCAAAGACACTATTACTGTTGAAGCCACTGATTCATGTTTAATCAGATACATTGATTATGAACATTTAATAAAACGTTGTGAAAAAGCCTGTGCACACCACAGCCAACTGGTAAGTAATGTTTTGTTAATGATTCAGGACAAGACCAAGCAAATATGTGAGCATTTGGAAGTTCTCAGCCAACGTTCCATTAGAGAACGTATTTTATGCTATTTTGAAATCCTTGCAAGACAAAATAATTCCAAAACTTTTGAATTACCTTTTACCAAAAGTGATATGGCAGACTACTTATCCGTAGACCGAAGTGCCATGAGCAGAGAATTACAGAAAATGCGAAAAGATAAGCTTATAGAAGTTTCAAAAAGAAAGATTACATTATTATAGAAGGTTTTTGTATAAACATTCAATTGTGTATCCCTAGGGAAACATTTCTTATTAAATAGAGAAAAGATTCTACATGTTCTAATTTAATCAAATTATATCAGCATTAGATTTTTCATTCTAATTTCCTGATACATTTTATAAATTTAAGAACTAAGTAGAATCTTTTCTTTATTATTAGTACGTCTTCAACTTACTTTTTAAATATTTAATTTTATCAGCATGTCTTCAACTTACTTTTTAAATATTTAATTTTATCAGCATGTCTTAACTTACTTTTTATATACTTGATTTTTATCAGTTTGTCTTCAGCTTAACTTTGTATATTTTTATCAGTATATGTTAAGCTTAACTCTTTGTTTTTCGATTTTATTTTAAATCAATTGACTTAACTTCATCTTTTTCAGGGAATATTGCATTAAGTATAATTCCTACTAAAGCTGCAACTGCTAAACCTGAAAGGCTAATTGTTACACCATCGACTGTAAATGTTGCTGCACCTGCGTCACTAAAGTTAATTCCTAAAGCACATACAAATATTACTGCTGAAACAATTACGTTTCTTGACTTCTGGAAATCAACTCCGGCTTCAACTACGTTTCTTACACCGATTGCTGCAATCATTCCGTAAAGGATAAATGAAATACCACCAACAATTCCCATTGGCATAGCATTGATTACTGCTGCGAACTTAGGGCAGAATGAAAATACAATTGCAATATATGCTGCAATTCTTACAACTCTTGGATCGTATACTTTTGATAAAGCAAGAACACCTGTGTTTTCTCCGTATGTTGTATTTGCAGGTCCACCGAATAATGATGATAATGATGTTGCAAGTCCGTCACCGATTAAAGTTCTGTGAAGTCCCGGATCATTGATATAATCTTTTCCAACTGTTGCTCCGATAGCACAAATATCACCAATATGTTCCATCATTGTTGCAATGGCAATTGGAATCATTGTTGTTAATGCTGTTGTGATTTTTGCTGTGTCAGCATAATCTACACCACCAAAAATTGTCTGGCTCCAGTCAATAGGGAAACCTATCCAAGCTGCTTTTGCAATATAGTCTGTGTCAATTGGGGTAATCCAGCTAACACCAAATCCGTTACCGAAAATCAAAGCGATTAAATATGCTCCAACTACTCCTAATAAAATAGGAATAATCTTTGTCATTCCTTTTCCCCAAATATTGAAGAAAATTACAATTGCTAATGCAATAATAGCAAGTGGCCAACATGTTACACAGTTATTTAGTGCTGATGGTGCTAAGCAAAGACCAATTGCAATAATAATAGGTCCTGTTACAACAGGTGGGAATAATTTCATAACTTTTGAAACACCTATTAACTTAATACATAATGCAAGCACTAAATACAGCAAGCCTGCAAAAACTACACCTAAACATGCGTATGGTAACATTTCTAAATTTGCAGAACCATCTTTTGCCATAGGTGCTACTGTTGCATATCCGCCTAAGAATGCAAATGATGAGCCTAAAAATGCAGGAACTTTAAATTTTGTTAATAAATGAAATAATAAAGTTCCAAGACCTGCCATTAAAAGTGTTGTTTGAACATTAAGTCCTGTTAAAAGTGGTACTGTTACTGTTGCCCCAAACATGGCAAACATATGCTGAAAACCAAGAACGCCCATTTTGCCATAACCTAATTTTCTTGCATCATATACCGGCTCCCTACCGACATTGATTTTTTCTTTTGACATTGTCAAAATCCTCCCTTATACATTTTGTCATTGGTCATATTCCGTTTCCGTCCTAAAATACCTTAAACGGTTCAATTCTATCAAAATACAATTACTATTTCAATATAATAATTTAAGGATTTAATCTTATATAATTAGAATTTAATTTTATAATAACAATTTAGATTTAAGCTTACTAGGGATGCTCTTTTTGATTTTTCTTTTATTTTGCTTTTACTTCCAATGTAAATGATGAAGATGTCCTTCCATCTGCATTCCTGCAAAATTATTTTGTCTTAAACTTTCGTATAAAACAATTGCCACTGAATTTGCCAGATTCAAAGAACGAATTTCAGGATTCATTGGGATTCTGATGCACTGTTCTTTGTTGTCTACCAAAATTTCTTCAGGAATTCCTGCACTTTCTTTTCCAAACATAATGTAATCATCCGGGCCAAATTCCACATCTGAATATCTTTTTGGTGCTTTTGTAGTTGCATACCAGATTTTTGCATTTGGATTCTGTTCTACAAAATCGTTGTAGCAATCATAAATTGTAACATCCAAATCGTCCCAATAATCCATGCCTGCTCTTTTTAATGATTTCTCGTTAATTCTGAACCCCATTGGTTCTATAAGATGCAGCTTTGTGCCTGTGGCACAACATGTTCTTCCTATATTTCCTGTATTTTGTGGGATTTCAGGTTCTAATAAAACAACATTCATATATTCTTCTCTCCAACATTATTTTGACTAATACACACTTTCATTTGTAATAAGAATTTTTAGTTTGCAGTAATTAGTCATCTAATTAATCATTCTTCTGTTCCTGCTCTAGTCGCTTAACAAAGTCTTTTACTCGTACTATTGCAATTTTTAAATTTTCTAAAGAATATGCATAAGATATTCTAAGGAAGCCTTCGCCACAGTCACCAAAAGCTGTTCCTGGAACAACTGCCACTTTCTCTTCCTCCAATAATCTTGTTGCAAACTCTTCAGATGTCATGCCAAATTTCTTTATGCTAGGGAAAACATAAAATGCTCCGTATGGTTCAAAGCAATCTAAGCCCATCTCCCTAAATTCGTATAAAAGATATCTTCTTCTGTGATTATATGCTTCGCACATTTTTTCAACATCTTTGTCGCCGTTTCGTAATGCATCTACTGCTGCGTACTGGCTCGTTGTTGGTGCACACATTATTGCAAACTGGTGTATCTTAAGCATTTGTTCTAAAATCACCTGTGGGGCAGCTGCATATCCCAATCTCCAACCTGTCATTGCATATGATTTTGAAAAACCGTTAATTACAACTGTTCTTTCTTTCATTCCAGGCATCGATGCAATTGACACATGCTTATCCTTATATGTAAGTTCCGAATAAATTTCATCAGACAAAACAAAAATGTCTTTTTCCACGCAGACTTTTGCGATTTCTTCTAAGTCTTCTTTCTCCATAATTGCACCTGTTGGGTTATTTGGGAAAGGCATTACAAGCATTTTTGTTTTATCAGTAATAGCGTCAAGCAATTCCTGCTTTGTAAGTCTGAACTCGTTTTCTTCTTTTAATTCAATAATTACAGGTACAGCGTGAATAAGCTGTGCACAAGGAACGTATGAAACATAACTTGGCTGTGGTATTAACACTTCATCTCCTGGATCAAGCATGGCTCTCATGGCCAAATCAATAGCTTCACTACCTCCTACTGTAACCATTATTTCGTGATTGTAGTCATATTCTACATTTATTTTTCTTTTTAAATAGTTTGATATCTCGATTTTTAATTCTTTCAATCCTGCATTGGATGTATAGAATGTTCTGCCTCTCTCTAAAGAGTAAATACCTTCTTCTCTTATATGCCATGGGGTATCAAAATCAGGTTCTCCAACACCTAGAGAAATTGCATCTTTCATTTCACTAACAATGTCAAAGAATTTTCTAATTCCCGATGGCTTAATATCAGTCATTATTTTTGACAATGGGTCTCTCATTATGGTGTCACCAATATCCTTTCTTCTTTGTCTTCTACAAGAATTGTTCCATAATCCTTGTATTTTTTAAGTATAAAATGTGTTGCTGTGTTTAATATTGAATCAAGAGTTGAAAGTTTGCTTGTTACAAACTGAGCAATTTCCTTCATTGTCTTTTCTTCAATAATTACTGTGAAGTCAAAACCACCTGACATTAAATATACTGCCTTAACTTCGTCATATCTCATAATTCTGTCAGCGATGTCATCAAAACCTGTTCCTCTTTGTGGTGTAACCTTTACCTCAATTAAAGCTGTAACTCTGTCTTCGTTAGTCTTTTCCCAATCTATCATAGTGTAATATCCGCATATTACTTTTTCTTTCTCCATGTCCGCTATGGCATTGGCGACTTCTGCTTCCTCCATACCTAACAAAATCGCGGCCTCTTTAAGATCGATTCTGCTTTTGTTTTCAATTAATCTTAAAATTTCTTCTCTCTTGCCTTCTTTCATGCCATAATCTCCTTTACTAAAAAATTTGTCGTACCTTGCTATTATACAACAAGTTACATATATAAACATAGACTTTTATTTATATTTTTTTGATTTTTTTTAACATCGTATATACAAATCAATAAAATAGCTTTACTTATACTTTTGGAAAACTTCTTCTAGCTGGTTATGTCTTGGTGGCTCCAAAAACCTTCTCTCGTCACCATGTACAACCACTCTATCGTTTCCGTCAGTGATTTTTCCAATAACATTTGCATAAAATCCATTGTCATTTAGCAATGCAGCTAACTGGGTTCCATTTTCTGTAACAAAAAGCACAGCCCCTGTGCCGTCAACCAGATAAGGATTGTAATCAAACAATTCTGCAATCTCAACTGTCTCCTGCCAAACAGGAATCTTTTCAAGTTCTATCTGGATGCCTTTATCTATGACAGATGCTAATTCCCACGCACTTGAGAAAACGCCTCTATCTCCCACACAATGTGCAAACTTGCAATGTTCTTTCCCGCAATATTTAACCTTAATACTTTTCCCATCACATCGTGCCTGTTCGCCTTGTTCTTCCGTATAGGATACATTCTTGCCATCTGATTCCAACACCGCATCCATGATTGGTTTCACATCTGTAAAATCACTTATTTCCAAGCAATCATCCACAAACTTAGCGTTAAACTTTTCTTTTATTTGGTTCAAATATTTTTTCGTCATTATTGATGTGGCACCAATTGCAATTGTGCCTGCCATAACTACTTCCATACCCGGTTTTATATCTGATGTGGACCATGTTTTTTCTGCTACGCCTAATACATTTATATGAACCATAGGTTCTGTAATGTCACTAATGTAAGTTTTGCATTGCATAATTTGTAACGAATGCATTTGGGCACTTTCATTAAAATTGCGTACCATTCGTCCCAGTTGTTTTTCAGGAAACTCTTCCGGTATTGTTATTTCCAACTGAAGGTATTTAGGCGTGCCGCCCGCCACATAAATTTCATTTATTGATTTTTGAACGTAGAACTCTTCCGCGCCTTTAAACCAGCTTAATATAAAATTAGAAGACATTACTGCCGTAACATCTTCTAACTTAATATATGACGCATCTACACCCACTTTTATTCCCTCAGTTTTGTCAGTAACTTTTTTTAAAACTGAACGCTTATAAGCGATTTCGGAAATTTTTTCTGTTTTCATAGATGTACCACCTTATTCAGATTTTTTGTCTTTATCCTTGCTTGGACTTTTCTTTGTACTTGAGCTAGTATTCTTAGTACCTACTAAAGTTGTTGTCGGTGCCATTGCGTATGTACTTGTATGTACTAATTCTTTGCTTACCTGTTTTCCGTTCTCGTATGTAATCTTGTATAATTCAGCAACATAACCTACATGACCCGGTGTAACTTTCTTTGTTCCTGCCGGTAATGTTGGATCCTTCTTTGTTGCCGTCTTAATTGGAATAGTCTTGGTAGTCTTACTTACATATTCAACTGAATGACCTTTCTTTCTAGTGTCATGACCATAAATGTTGAATGTTATAGCACCTTCTGTATAAACACCCTGCACATAAATTGGTGCATCTGTGTTATTTTCAAAAACTAAATCCTTGTAATCACCTGCTAATGCAGCGTCCGCTGATAATGGAACATAAGATACTGCCATTGAGTGTGGATATCTCTCAACTACCTTAATTTCTGCATTAAGTAAAGCATTGTATAAAGTGCTTGATACCTGACAGATTCCTCCACCTAAACTATCAACCACAGAACCTTCTGAATATGTACCTGCCGGCTTCCAGCCATTGTCCTCTGTCCATGGAACTAAATGTTCATTACATGAGAATCTTTCTCCCGGATATACAACGTTGCCGTTTAACTTTTCTGCACCATTTCTGATGTTTGCGTTACGGTTTACAACACCTGCAGTAAACTGCGTTGTATAACTACCCATTGGTGTGTTAGAAACTTTCTTACAATCCTTTGTTGTGTACTTAGGTTTTGTAATCTTTGTAGTTGCTTCTAACTGAATGGCAGACTTCTTATCCCACTGTTTTTCTATGTATGAAACAAGCTGATTTGCTGTCTTTTCATAATCCACTTCACAGCCTTCTTTTTCAGCAATAATCTTAAATCCATGACCTGTTGCCTTTAAAGAAGCATTTTTTGCATCAACGTTAAAAGCTTTACATAACTCTTCCAATTTTGCTTTCATTTTCTTCTGGTCAATGCCCATTTTCAGTTCAAATGTCTTGCCATTTTTCTTTAAATCAACACTGTCCTTGTATCTTTTTATAACATTACCTTGTTTTCCTACTTCCATTACCTGTTCCACAAGTTCCGTATTCTCCCACTTGTAGCCCAAATCTTTCAGGGTAGTAGTAATTTTGTCCTTGTTAATCCGTAACTGTACTTTTGTGTTTGTTTTTGTCTTCACATGGCTCTTTACGGCTTTTTTTACTTCCTTTTCTGTCATGTTACTAACATTAACAGAATCGATTTTAACTCCTTCTTTAACTACTTCATCAGAGTCTTCTGCTGCATTTGCCACATAACCTATGCCTAATAGCATCATCACTACACAAAGGATAATGCATATTTTCTTTAATCCTTTCATTTTTCCTCCGAGTGTTTTCCTTTTGTAAATTAGTTTTTATTTTCTTATTTGTATTTTTATTCAAATGTCGGCCTGCGTATTCCAGAAAATGCAAACTAACATAATTAATCAGATTAATTAAAAACTTGCAACCATTGTTACAACCATAGCTACAACAAGTATTAATGCAATTGCTCCTGCTATTATTTTCTGATTCTTTTTGTTATAAAAAAAGTTCATTTTTTTCACCTCTTTGCTTTATTTTTCCAGATTTTGTGCCTACTATGGCACCCTACTTTAGGAAAGTATACCATAACTATGTTATTTGTCCTAGTCAAAAATTTTGCCCTTTTCAGAAAGAATTTTGTCTATTTTTCTAGATGCTTCATTCTTTGTTAGCGTATCAATGTCAAAATCCATTTTTATTTGGTGATAATTCATTAAATCACGTAAATATTTTTTCTGTTTATCCGTAATTGACTGCATTTTCTTAACCTTGTAAGAAAACTCGTAAGGCTTAAAAACTTCCGGATTAGTTTCTCCAAACTGCTCTAACAAAATCAAATATAATTGTGACGTAACACTTGCATCATTAAACGCTCTATGATGATTTTCATCTTTTATTCCATAATGCTCACACAAAAAATCCAATGCCCTGCTTTCTAAATCAGGTAGAAGTTTTCTTGCAATTTTCAGGGTATCCATACCTGATTTTTCAAAAGTCAGTTTTTCGTTTATGGCATTTTGTTTAAGGAAGCTATAGTCGAATCTTATATTATGTCCTAAAAGCAAGTCATCTCCTGCAAATTCAATAAACTCAGGTAAAACCTGCTGGATCTTATCCTGTCCCTTAATCATTTCGTTTGTAATACCAGTTAAATCTGTAATTCGTTCAGGAATTGGGATTCCTGGATATATAAGTTTAGAAAAAGTTTCAACTTTTCTGCCGTCTCTTACTTTTACGGCTCCAATTTCTATAATTCTGTCCCACTTTGGTCTTACGCCTGTTGTTTCTATATCAACACAAACGTAATCTTTTATTAAATCCATTAATACTCCTTCTCTCTATTCATTCCCATCAACATACTTTGTTACATTTATAATATTTGCTGCCTTTGATAACGGATCTCTGTTTTTGTAATCAAACAATAAATACTTACCGTCAATCACCTCAATGTGTGTCATGTGCTCAAACTGCTTTGAATTGAATTCTTTATAGAAATCCATCTTTTCAAGTAGTGCTTCATTTCTGTAAATACTTCTAATTTGCTTCTTATACTGTTCCTGATTTTTGGCAAAGGTCGGTCTTGATTTTGCATTTTCTCTTAAATAAAAATCAAATGTGAGAAGTTCCCTGAACCTCTCTAACTCTTCACTTTGCAAATTCAATGTTTTCTCGATAAATTCAAGAAGCAAATTGTATCTATTTACTCTTGAATGTTTCACGCCATTCTCACTGTTTTGCTTATAAAATTCTCCCAGCTTTTCAAACATTTCAAAGGGTGTCTCAAAATACTTGTCTAATGCCTCCATTGTATTTACAAACTGCAAACTGTTGTAATAAATTTCTACTACAGCCTCAACTTCTTTTAATTTCAGTACGTCATCAAAAGATACCCACTTAGTTTTAAGTACCTCATAAGGTGGTCTCTTACTATATTCTATTTCATATTTTGCTGCTTCAACTTCCATCATTGAGCCATGCAAAACCTTCAAAAATCCTAACTGTAGCTGGTCCGGTTTCATTCTGTAAACATCGTTAAAAGATTTTCCAAAAGATTGGTAATCTTCATAAGGAAGCCCAACAATCAAATCCAAATGCTGATGTATATTTTTTCCTTTTTTAATAATAGACGTTATTTCTTCAATTTCCTTAATATCCGTTTTTCTGTTAATGGCTTCAAGTGTTTTTTCATTAGTTGACTGAACGCCTATTTCTAACTGAATCAACCCTGGTCTCATTGTTTTCATTAATTCAAGTTCTTCTTTTGTCGTTAAATCAGCCGCTATTTCAAAATGAAAATTGGTAATTCCATTGTCGTGGTCTTTTATATACTGCCAGATTTCCATGGCGTGATTTTTGTTACAGTTAAAAGTTCTATCCACAAATTTTACCTGTGCAGTGTTGTTATCAAGGAAAAACTGCAACTCTTTTTTGACTATATCTATATCCCTGAAGCGAATTCTTTTATCTATGGATGAAAGACAATAACTGCATGAAAAAGGGCAACCTCTACTTGTTTCATAATAGATTATTTTATTTTCAAAATCCTTCATGTCCTTGTACACAAAAGGAACCTTCGACAAATCCATGGGGCATGTGTTTGGAATTTCAATAATTTCGTTGCCCTGACGATAAACCAACCCTTTTATATTTTTGTCCGTCAACTCGTCATCGTAGTTATCCAAAAATTCCTTAAAAGACTCCTCCCCTTCCTGACACATAACGTAATCTATTGCCGGATTTTCCATAAGCACATTTCTTGGATTGTAAGAAACCTCCGGTCCGCCCACTATTACAATGGTTTTGGGAGCTACCACTTTCAAGTCATTAATAACTTCCTTGGTAAGTGCAATGTTCCATATATAACAGGAAAAGCCCACCACATCTGCCTTCTCCGAATATATGTCAGACAATATTTCCTCCGGATATTGGTTTATTGTGTATTCTTTTATTTTAATTTGGTGCTTGTTTAGACCGTATTTTTCGGCATAAACTTTTAAACTGTACACAGCCAAATTAGAATGTATATATTTTGCATTTATTGCTACTAATAAAACTTTCATTTTACGCTCCTTGTTTTTGCTAATACAACAATAGTTTAATATGAAATAATTGTCAAAGTTTCCATGAACTTTTTATAAGAAAAATATTTCCATAAAAAAATAAAGCCAGCCCAAGAATGTTGCTTGTCACATTCTACACACCGAATGCGTGCCCATTTGCAGCTATTTTCTTCTTGCACGAAGATGCCTCCCTAGTGGAACGTTTTTGTATAATAAGAAATTACTTCATAAATCCTTATTATACAAAAAATCGACCACAATAATTGTTTCTTACAATTACCATGATCGATTTCATTGCATCAAAAAAGCGGGTGATGGGAATCGAACCCACATATCCAGCTTGGAAGGCTGGTGTTCTACCACTGAACTACACCCGCGAATACTGCCTGGTTCCGGAATCGAACCAGAGACACGAGGATTTTCAGTCCTCTGCTCTACCAACTGAGCTAACCAGGCTTGCGATACCTCATATCTTGACGCACGTACGATTCTACACTACTTCATTCTAAAAGTCAAGCAAATCTTCTATATAATTTTCCGTCCATATTCTTTTATATCCTCCAAAAGTAGTTCGTTTCTGCAAGTGTCCATGTTTAACAAATCCACACTATAAAGTGTCGGTAAATTACCTACCTCTTCTTCTATTACTTCTTCTGCTTTCATTAAAACCACCTATTTACATTAACTCTCTTAATTTGTCTAGAAACACCTATTTACAGTAACTCTCTTAGTTTACTTAAAAACGCCTCTTCACCAAAAGTATTTATTTTAAGGAATACACCTTTGCTTCCTCCAGCAGAAATTGCTGAAACACTGCCTCCCATTATTCCTCTTTCAATCTTTTTTAATATTGTATCAAAATTTCCATGTACTACTTTTTCTAATTTTGCCATTTTTCTCCCCTTTTCTTCTGTCTCTTTTATAATATATGATTTTGCCTCCTACGCTCAAATCATGGCTACACATACATTTCCGTACTTAGCGCTCTCATAATCAATATACTATATTCTATTTTTTCCTACAATATAAAAGACCTTCTGTTTTTGTAGCTTTTATATGTTTTCCAGTATTTTTTTATGATAAACAATATAATTTATCCAGGTAAAAATCATTAAAACCATATCCACAGTAGTTAATACCCAAACCACTTTTGTGTTCATAGTCGGGAATAACAAAAGTATAATTAATATTACATATGTAACAAATGTACATACCTTTCCATACCACTTTGCTCCTTCGATTTTGTGTCCTTTTCCAATTAGGATGGCTCCCATTATTGCCATATAGCCTTCTTTTAAAATATATAACGCTACCATATAAATAATCATTTTATACTTAAATGCCATCGTTAAAATGATGGCTCCTATTGTAATTTTGTCGGCTATTGGATCTAGCATTTTTCCAAAATCAGTAACCATGTTGAATTTTCGTGCAACTTTTCCGTCAAAAAAATCTGTCAAACCTGAGACGATAATTGTTGCAATTACGGGCCAATACGGACCCCCTTGCAATGAATTATAGAAAAAACTCATGTATACAAAAACTAGAATTATTCTAAAATACCCCATTATGTTTGGGATTGAAAAATATTCTTTTACAAATTCATTTTTCATAACTAATCAACTCCATTTAATTATTGTTTCCATCTTTAAAATTTCATAAAGCATTCCTGCTCCTATTTTCACTGCCATTAGTATACTCCAAAATTGATATTTTTAAAACAGAAAAGCCCACCTGAATACACAAGCGAGCTTTTTTGTTCTTCAAATTCTATATAGAGTTTATTCTATTTAGAACTTATATTTAACTTTTAAGTTATCTTCAACATAGCCATCTGTAAGGAAGACATCTGGATTGTAAATATCCAACTTAAAGCTTAAAGAAGATAAATCTTTTTCTTCAATATTATTATCCTGTAAATCATATATGTTCAAAGTTACGTTTTTCTTTGTACCCTTATTAATTTCTTCATATAATGATGAATTTAATGAATATCCATTTAAACTAACATCTCCGTCCATGCTAAAATTCAAATCTTCTTCGCTATTATTTTCAATATACATCTTCACTTCTAAATATCCTAATACAGAATGGAAATCGTAACCTGTAAACTTTATTAAAATATTGTTTTTGTTGTAAACCACTTTTTCCTTACTTTCTTCTTTCTTAGCTGTCTTCTTTTCTGTCTTTTGCTCTTTTGCAGCTTCTGTTTCATTTGAATTATCATTATTTGCAACAGCTTCTGTTTTTGTATCAGCATTTTCTTTTTTGTCCCCTGAACTACCTGCAGAACCTGATCCCACTGCAGCAACTATTACAACAACAATTACCCAAAACCACCATTTTTTATAGATTGGTTTCTTTGTTACTTCTACATTTTCTTTTCCCATAAAATTACCTCCTAAAACAACGTAAAAAACTCACGTCACAATTATATTTGTATCAATATAATTCTACATTTTGTGACATGAGTTTTGTTATGCTAATAGCATAATTGTTGTATTAATTTGTAGGCGGGAGAACTGTGGTTGCAATTCCCCAAAAAACAATCATTAAAAGAAGCCCCACACCTATTTGATACAGTATTCGTGATAGTCTTGAATTAAACTGTCTAGGCGGCAATCGTCTTGCAATATCTCCTATATTTGCAAAGTACATATATGGTATTATGCAACCAAGCATATAAAAAATCCCGCCTATGACTCTTTGTAACTGTGTATTGTATTTATATTCAATGAATACTGAATATGGTGCATACAAAATCATTCCATACATCATAATTGCAATTATCATAAAAATAAAATTGCCTCTTCTAAATCCGGGAATTGTTTTTATGAAATATTTTAGTGTAATTTTCGGTAATTCATCACTTTCACCATTGTTATTCTCACTATTGCTATTATTAGGGGTAGCCTTATTTTCCATATTCTTTCTAATATTATCTATTTTTTGCGCTACCACATTATTCTTCCTAAGGCTATCTATTTTTTGTGTTACTCCATTATTAATCCTGATGGTATAATTGCCGATTTTTATAGTTTTAGCGGTTCTGTTAGTTTCAGTGCCAAACTCCATATCATTATAGCTACCGCTTCCGAAACCATTATCTTTTATTTTTTCTAATTCATTCTTTAGCTGTTCGACATTTTCATAACGGTTTGCAGGATCCATTTCCATACATTTAGCAATTATTTTATCCAATTCACTAAAAGAAGATAACTCTTTTAGAACCCCACCAATGGAATATATGTCACTTCGATTAGTTGTCTGGGCGAACCCGTACTGTTCCGGTGCTGCATATCCCACAGTGCCTAGCAAAGTTGTGTCGTGGGTTGCGTTTTCATTTTCTTTTCTTGAAATATCAAAATCAATAATTTTCAAGCTACCTTCGTTTGTAATTATTATGTTTTTAGGTTGAATATCTCTGTGTACAAGGTTTAATTTATGCATAGGTGCTAAGCCTTCACATAAAGCTATCCCTACATCAACAACCTGTTCTAAAGTTGCCTTTTTTTCCCGAAAATAATCATCCAGTCTTTTTCCATTTACATACTCTTCAATCTCTATGGTTTTATCCTCATCCCGAAAGCACTCTAGAACTTTTATAAGATTTTTATTTTTTATACTTTTTAAGAGACTGTAAACAGAAAAGCTTTCCTTTCCCATTTCCTTTTTTACCACAAGTTCTCCGGTGTCTTTGTTTCTCATTAAAGATGTTCTGCATTTTTTTGTATCCGATAATACCGATAACTCTTCGTATTTTGAAAGATAATACTCCATTGTAAAATTCATAATTTTTCCTATCTATATCCTGAAGTTTCTTTTGTTCTTCTTAAATTTATAATTAAACTACATTTAATTATAGCATATCTTATCTATTACTCATTCATTACTTTTTTACTATTACTTTTTCCATTGCTTTATCACATAACAATTTTCAATTAGGAATTTTAATTATCCTATTTTACTATTTTATTTTTCTACTTTAGTGTTTGCTTGCCTTTCCGTTTATATTGTATAATACTATGGTGACAAACTGCTTACTACACTTTGGTGGCAAAGCCCATTTCAAGCCTTGGAATATATATTTATTTCTGCTAATTTGGTAGAAATTATGCTGTCAGCATAACAAAATATTTGTCACAAAATGTATAATTTTATTTGAGTATCAAAAAAATATTAAAGGACGTTGAATATACATATGAAGACTACTGATGAATTAATTAAAGTCTTAGAAAACAGTGATAATCTTGAGACATATTTAGAAAATAATAAAGATAACTTTTCTAACATTTCTTTTACAGAATATTTGAATGCTTTAATGAAAAAATATAATCTTACAAAATCTCAGATAATTAACAACTCAAATATTCAGAAGAATTATGCTTATCAGATATTTGATGGTTCTAAAAAACCTTCAAGAGATAAAGTTTTGTGCCTTTGTTTCGCTATTGGTTTACATATGAAAGAAGCTAATACACTTTTAACTCTGGCCGGACACAGTATTCTTTATCCTAGAATTAAACGTGATAGTATAATCAGCTTTGGGTTAGAAAAGAAAGCATCTTTAATAGACATTAACATTACGCTTCACGAAATGGATGAAGCAATTCTTGAATAATTGAATACTAGAATAATTGAAATAATATGATTATATTTCTATAAAATATTTTAAAATGCTAAATATAAAAAACAAAACCTTAAAGATTAACCTAAACTAATCTTTAAGGTTTTTGTTTTACAAATATTATTTATTTGGATTTTATCTTTGTCCAAAGACCTGCACAATATTCCTTTATATCTCTTTTCTGATAGCCGAATTCTTCATTCTTTGGATTAGATGTATCCGGTGCACAGCCGGGATTTCCAGCGTACTCCTCGTCCCGATAATACTCGTATACAGATTGCACTGCACTATCATATCCAATATATGCAGTATTCTGCTTTGCCACATCTTTCTCTAGAAAATAATTCATAAACTTGTACGCTAAGTCTGCGTTTTTGCAACTTTTCGTCATAACCATGGCATCTGTCCACACATTGCTACCCTGTTTCGGTACAAAGAAGCTCATATTTTCATTTTCGGAAATTATATAAGCACCATCTCCTGAATAAACAACTGCCATTGCCTTGTTACCGGAAATCATGTTATCAATAACATCATCACCTACATAAACAGGTTTCATTATGTCTCTCTGTTTTTCCAGCCAGCTATAAGCCTTCTGCAGCTGCCCCTTATTTGTAGTGTTCATTGAATATCCTAAACTCTTTAAGGCAACCATAAAAGAATCTCTCTCTGAATCATACATATAAATCTGACCCCTGTACTTTTCGTTTTTGAGAATATCCCAACCTGTCTCTAAGTCTTTTTTATCCACTTTTGTTTTGTCATAAACAATACCTACTGTTCCCCAGTAATAAGGGACTGAATATTCCTGCTTTTTGTCAAACTCTCTGTTTAAAAGAGACGGTACAATATTTTTCTTATTTGTTATTTTGCTCCAATCAATTTTTTGTAGTTCACCTTCTTTGATTAAACGTTCAATCATGTAATCTGAAGGAACCACAATATCGTATTCTGAACCACTTTGAAGTTTAGTATAAAGAGATTCATTAGAATCATAAGTTTCATAAACTACCTTGCAGTCATACTTCTCCTCAAAGTTATCAATTAACTTAGTATCAACGTATTCACCACTGTTAAAAACCCTAAGAACAGGTCTGTTGTTAATATGATAAAATTTTGTAATACATAAAACTGTCACCAGACATGCTACAACCACACCACCTGTAATTGCAACTTTCTTAAACACACCTGAAGATGCATTTTCCATTGTAACTTTTTCTGCTCGTTTTCTTTTTACAATCTTTGGCACAAACTCCACCAAAACAAGAATGATTACAACCACCAGAATAAGCAGTGTTGAAAGTGCATTAATTGTTGGGTTAGTTCGTTTTGTCATGTTGTAAACTACAATTGATATATTAGAAACGCCATTTCCTGTTACAAAATAGGAAACAACGAAATCGTCAATTGACATTGTAAATGCCAAAAGCATACCGGCAAATATCCCCGGCTTAATCATTGGAAGAATTACTTTTGTTAACGCCTGAAAAGGTGTTGCACCCAAATCCATTGCCGCGTTTGCAAGATTGTGGTCCATTGTTTTTACTTTCGGATACACACTTATAATTACATAAGGTGTACAAAAAGCTATATGTGCCAAAAGCATTGTCACATAGCCTCTCTCCATTCTTGCAGATGTGAACAAAATCATTAATCCGATTGCCGTTACAATATCAGGATTCATAATCGGCATATTGTTTACATTTAAAAGCCATTCTTTTACAACTTTTCTGCTTCTTGACAGACCGATTGCCGTAATTGTTCCAAGAACTGTCGACACCAAAGTTGCAATTATTGCAATACTGATAGAAACATAAACTGCCGAAATAATGTTGCTGTCAGTTACTAATTTCTCATACCATTTTAAAGAAAATCCCGTAAATTTAGTTAAGGACTTTGATGAATTAAATGAAAATATCATTGTCACCAAAATCGGTAAATAGAAAAACAGGAACATTAGCGCTATATAAAGTTTTGGTCCTATGGAAAGTTTTTTCTTCATTACATACCTCCCTTGTTATCAGGATCAATCTTGTTCATTATGCGCATCATAAATAAAATGACTATTGCCAAAATTACTGAAATTGCACTTCCGAAATTCCAATCTCCCACTGAAATAAACTGATTTTCAATTAAATTACCAATAAGTACAAACTGATGTCCACCAAGTAAAACAGGAATAACGAAGGCTGATATTGATAATAAAAATACCATTGTTACACCGCTAATTACACCCGGCAACGACAGCTTCAAAGTTACTTTTGTAAATACTTTAAATCTGCTGGCGCCTAAATCGCTGGCTGCCTCAATTAATGAATAGTCCATTTTTGCAAGGGATGTGTGAATTGGTATTACCATAAACGGCACCAAATCACACACAAGTCCCATAACTACTGAAAAGTTTGTGTACATCATATTAACAGGATTAAGTCCTATCATTTTCAAAAATGAATTTACAATTCCGTTATCTGACAACAGACTAATCCATGCATAAGTTCTTAAAAGTGTGTTAATCCACATTGGAATTGTAACCAGCAAAATCAAAATACTCTGTGAATTTTCATCAAATTTTGCAATAAAATATGCCATTGGGTATGCCAATGCAAGACATATTACTGTTGTTATTACACCCATTTCAAGGGATTTTACAAATACACTTACATACACAGGATCTAAGATTTTTCTAAAATTATCTAATGTCAAATGAATTGTAAGTAATGAATTGTCTCCTGATGTAATGGAATAAAGGACTATTAAAACTAAGGGTAGTGCAATAAGCAAAAACGACCATATAATATATGGCTTTACCATTCCTTTGTAATGACTCATATGTGCCTCCTTAGTTATCCATCTTGTGCATTACCTGTATATCAAATGGATCAATTGTAAGTCCGATAACACTACCCATTTCGATATTTTTTGTTGTATGCACTTTATATTTTCTGATATTTGTCTCCACAAGATATTCATAGTGAACACCCATAAATATTTTTGACACAATTTTGCCTGAAACTTTTCCGTCCTGTGGTTCTACCACCTGCATGTCTTCAGGTCTAAGCACAACTTCAATATTTTCGTTTTCTTTAAAGCCCTTGTCCACGCACTCCCACTGTACATCGTCAAAAACTACAAGGCAGTCTTTTGGCATTACACCTTCAATTATATTTGACTCCCCAATGAAATTTGCCACAAATCTGTTTTGTGGTTCGTTGTAAATATCCATTGGTGTACCAATCTGCTGTATGATTCCGTCATTCATTACAACAATTGTATCTGACATTGACAAAGCTTCTTCCTGGTCATGAGTTACAAAGATAAATGTAATTCCTACTTCCTTTTGAATCTTCTTAAGCTCCGCCTGCATGCCTTTTCTAAGTTTTGCATCCAATGCCGCTAGTGGTTCATCCAAAAGAAGAACTTTTGGTTCATTTACCAAAGCCCTTGCTATGGCAACTCGCTGCTGCTGACCACCTGACAGACTTGTAATATCTCTGTTTCCAAAGCCGGCAAGACCAACTAACGCAAGCATTTTTGTTACCTTCTCATCAATTTCCTTCTTGTCTTTTTTCTTTAAATTAAGACCAAAAGCAACATTATCATGAACATTCAAAAACGGAAATAATGCATACTTCTGAAAAACTGTATTTACCTCACGTTTGTAGGCGGGAACTTTTGCAATATCCTCACCGTTAAACATTACCTGACCATGACTTGGTTCTTCGAATCCTGCAATGATTCTAAGTATTGTTGTTTTTCCACAACCACTTGGTCCTAACAGTGTTAAAAATTCATTTTCATAAATGTTTAAGTCGATTCCTTTTAACACCTGATTATCGCCAAAATTCTTTGATAAATTCTTTAATTCTATAATCTTTTTTCCCATTTACACACACGCTCCAAAAATAATCAACGCTACTATATAAAACATTTGTATTAAAGTCAATATATTTCTGAAAAGAAGAAATAAAAAGAACAATGCTTTATAATTTAAAAACATTGTTCTTTCTAATCACTTTCTATATTTAATATTAAACTTCCTTTTTATCTAACTTTAAGCTTCTTTTCTTTGCTATATCCTGTAACAGATATCCCAAGAAAATCAAGGCACTTAAAATTGTAACAATTAATCCCGGCATGAAGAACGGTGTCATGTATTCCACACGTATGTTATGGTTTCCTTTTGAAAGTTTAACACCAAGATACGCTATACTTGAACTGAAAGTATCTGTTTTCTTTCCGTCAACGTATACTGTGTAGCCTTTACTGTAAGGAACCGACAGCTGTAGAATTTCATCCTTGTCAGCCTTAATTGTTCCTGTAATAAGATTTGTGTCCATCTTAACATTTTCAAGAGTATTTTCTTTTAGCTTGTTAATTCGGTTTGCATACTCTGAAATAGGTATTGTAACTGCATAGGCATCCTTGAAGTAGTATTTTCTCTTTTCATAAAACTTCAATCTAAACTGATTCTGCTCTTCTTTGGAGTAACCTAAATTAAGTACGTTTCCTCTTTTTACAAAATAGTTATCAGTCTTTGTTCCAATAACACGTAATCTTCCATATCCATGTCGGCTGTTAAATTTTGCAGCATGTCTGTCTACACTTGTATCTTTAGCATAAACATTGTCAAAAACTATGTAACTTTGGCTGTTCTTTTTGCCATCAAATGAGCATTTGTAAATGCCACCTTTGTGCACCTTCATTTTGAATTGGTTAATCTTCTTTTTCTTTTTAATTTTAACCTTGTCAATTTTCTTAACTTTCAAAGGCAGTTTTTTCACTGTAACTGACTTTGATTTATTTTCGATTCCATCTACTTTATTATCTACAACTGCACTTCCAAGTAATGCATATTCTTTCTCAACTAATGAAAGCTTATCGTACTGCTCTCTGGTCATATAATTGGAATATGTTACTCCAAGAGGGAGGGCATATTTATTTTCATAAATATTGTAGGTAAAGCCGTCTGAAACTTTTGTATCTATTTTTTCAAAACCATAAGGTTTTAAAAAGCCGTATGTTACATAATATTTAACTCCTGCTAAAGCCATCAAACCTGAACGTGTTTCAAGGCCTTTCATGACATAGGTTTTGTAATAGTTGGAAATACCCGTTGATACATACAAATCTGACATACCACTAGGTATAACGCTCCAATAAAATCCCGGCTGGTTAAAACCAAAATATGTGGAGCTGTTTTTCATATCAATATCTCTCTCGATTCGGTAAAATGAATCATCCTTTATTTCAGATGCTACTTTTGCCCCATTAATTCCCATATAATTATCAAGATTGCCGCGGTCCACATAAGTTGCACAGGTAAATAATTCCTTTGAACTAAATAGACCGTAACTGTTGCAGGCTATATTTATAGCTGCTACCAAAGTCATGCCATATAACAGTATGTATGAGTATTTCTTGTTTCTTATTAAGAAATAAACCACTAAGATAATTGTCGCAATAATTGCCAATATTGCTGCCTCATAGCATACAAAGGGCTTTCTTTGTGTTTTTCCAATTAGAAAAGCAATCACGCCTGCTAACAACATTAAAACACTTGAAACTATAGCCGGTATTTTCTTTATTTCTTTTAGTCTGTCAATTGATATTACAAGCATTATCGTCAAAACAAGTACCATACCATAACTAAATCTCATTGTTGGATACGAGAAGCCATTCATTACTTTTCCCACGTATGGTGAGCATAACATTAATAGTATTATTAAAAAGCCTAATATTATTTTTCTGTCTGATTTTTTCCAATTGGCAATTATAATGATAATTCCCAAAATACCAAGTATGCCAATGCCAGGTAAACACCAGTCATTTAAAACACTTGATGACACAAACATACTTTTAAACATTATCTTAAAATATTTGCTACTGCCGATTAATGGCGGCGTTACTAATTTTGCACTGTTTCTCTGATTGTTAAGGAATGCATAAACTGATGGAAATAATATAACTGCTGCCATTGCAATTCCCCAGACGTAAGCCAGAATTGTTTTGCCGATTTTGACAAAAAACTTCTTTATTCCTTCTGACTTATACATTCCAATTTGTCTTATGAAGAAATAAATTGCCGCCATTATTGTACTCATGTACATAAAATAATAATTGCTTGCAAATGCAAAAGCAACTACGATTGCAAGTGTACCTATCTTTTTGTTTTTTATTATTTTTTCCACACCTGCAATTAAAAGTGGCAAATACATTAAGCTGCAGAAAAACATTGGATGTTTGATTCCACCTATTAGTGCGAAACCTGAAAACGCATACAAAAGTGATGCCGGCAAAACAGAATAAATATTTGTTCTACCTATTGTTTTGCATAAATACGCAACTGCCAAACCACTTAAATACATTCTTACAAGTGCCAGAATCTGATATGTTAATTCTAACGAATCCTTTGGGAAAAACACTGTTAATAATGTAACAGGGTCTCCCAGACCATAATAATTAAGGGTTCCAATTACATCAAATCCCTGTCCTATGGTGTAATCTACCATAGCAAATTTCCCGGTTGTAAAAAATGTTATAAGAGCCTGTCTTATGTATTTCAATACAACCACATGCTGAAATGCTCCATCAACATTCCAAATAAAAGTCTTGCCACTTTGGGCAAAAACATAGCTTAGCCAAGAGGCTAACCCTACAAACAACAAAGTATAGGCAAGTAAAAATATCCCCGCCTTTCTTGCTTTACTATAATTTTTCATTTTTTTCTCCTTTTAGTCATCAACATTATATCACAATTTCCTCTTTCTGTCATCTTTACCCCGTCTTTTCTTATGAACCACTTTAATTCGCTTTTTACTTAAATTGTTATGAACTACTTTAACTTGATTTTTACTAAAATTATTGTGAACCACTTTTCCTTTAAATTATTTGCTTTTTCTTTGTGGTAATTTTGAAGTTCATAGGTTGTTCTAATAATAATAACGTAAAAATTGCGAAAAATATTGCATTTAAATAAGAATTAATTAAAACTTAAGGAAATCTTAAGATATGGACAGTAGGGCGAAAAAATCGCTGTATCCATTATTTGATACAACGATTTTTATTATTTAATTATTTATGTTTTTTTAATTTCTATCTGATACCAATATATTCTTTAATAATGTCTAGCCTCTGTTCTGTGCGTCTACTAAATTCTTGCTATGGTAAATTTCTCTAAGCTTTGGCTTTTCGATTTTTCCTGTGGCATTTCTTGGTACTTCCGCAAAAATCACCTTTCTAGGTCTCTTATATCTTGGAAGTTCCTTACAGAATTCATTGATTTCTTCTTCTGTACATTCTGTATCAGGATTTAATTCAATGATTGCTGCGGAGATTTCACCTAAACGTTCATCCGCTAAGCCGATTACGGCAACGTCCTTTATTTTTGGATGCTTGCTTAAGAAGTTTTCAATCTGTACAGGATAAATATTTTCACCGCCACTAATGATAACGTCTTTCTTTCTGTCAACTAAGTAAATAAAGCCGTCTTCGTCCATTTCAGCCATATCACCTGTGTAAAGCCAGCCATCCTTTAAGCAGGCTGCTGTTGCTTCCTCATCATTATAGTAACATGTCATAACTCCGGGACCTTTTACAATAAGTTCTCCAACTTCACCCTGAGCCACTTCATTGCCATCTGTATCAACTATCTTTGCTTCCCAGCCATAGCCGGGGATACCGATAGCACCTACTTTATGTATGTTTTCCACGCCTAGATGTACGCAACCAGGTCCAATTGATTCGCTTAAACCATAGTTTGTGTCGTACTGATGATGTGGAAAATATTCTTTCCAACGTTTAATCAGACTCTGTGGTACAGGCTGTGCTCCAATATGCATCAATCTCCACTGGTCTAAATTATAATCTTCTTTTTTAATTTCTCCTCTGTCTAATGCAAGAAGAATGTCCTGAGCCCAAGGAACTAATAACCATACAATTGTACATTTTTCATTAGAAACTGTTTCCATTATTGTTTTTGGTGTTACACCTTTTAGAAGGACTGCCTTGCCACCTGTTAATAAGCTACCGAACCAATGCATTTTTGCACCTGTATGGTAAAGAGGTGGTATGCACAAAAATACATCATCTTTTGTTTGTCCATGATGATTCTGTTCAACCTTTGCTGCATGCATAAGGCTTTCGTGATTATGTAAAATAGCCTTTGGGAATCCTGTTGTACCTGATGAAAAATAAATAGCTGCATCGTCCTTGTCTGTGATTTTCACGTCCGGCGAAAGTGATGAACAGTTAGATACCAATTCATTGTAATCCTCAGCAAATGATGGACAGTCACCGCCTACATAGAAAAGAATTCTCTTTTCATCTATTTCATCAACTATTTCCTCTAATCTTCCAATAAATTCAGGTCCAAAGAAAAGCACGTCTGTTTCTGATAATTCTAAACAGTATTTAATTTCATGTTCGTCAAATCTAAAGTTCATTGGAACTGCCAAAGCTCCCATTTTCAAAATACCAAAGTAAATAGGTAACCATTCTAAACAGTTCATCATAAGAATGGCAACTTTGTCTCCTTTTCTGACACCACGACTAATTAACAAATTAGCAACCCTGTTTGCCTTTTCGTTAAATACATGCCATGTAATTTCTCTTCTATATTGCTGACGCAAATCCGGCTGAATCAATTCATATTCACGCCATGTAACTCTCTTTTTCTCCTGAATTTCAGGATTAATTTCTACTAAAGCCACATCATCTGCAAATTCTTTTGCATTTCTCTCCAATAATTCTGTAATTGGCATTTACTTGTCCTTCTCTCTCTTTATTTTGATGTATAACATTATCTATAAATGTTATTTTTAGTTTCTACACTAAAACATTGTCTATGAATATTGTTTCATTTCTGCAATATAACACTGCCTGACAATGTTACGTTTTTAATTTCTTTTATGTTAGAACTTCTTAATTATGATTTATAGTTTAAATGCCTTATAATCTCTAACCTAGAAAAAATTAAATAAGTTATTTGCGTTTTCGCCTAAAATAATTTTATTTTCTTTTTCTGATAATCCTACTTTTTCAAAATCTACCAAAGCCTGCTTTTGGTCGTACCATGGAGTGTCTGTTCCAAAAATAACTTTGTCTGCCCCATGTTTTCTGACTATTCTCGCAAATTGTTCCTGTGATATTTTTACAGGGAATTTTTTATTTAGTACAGCTGCTGTGTCAAAATACATTGGAAGACCGGCTAATTTTTCTTCTACTTCATCCCACATTCTCCAACCGCCTAAATGTGCCAAAATAAGCTTCTCCGGCTGAATGTGTTTCCACAAATTAAGAACCATGTCAGGGGTACAATGCACTCTGCCTGGCAAACCTACGTCCTCACCTGCATGTACAATAATGCCCAAGTCTTTGTTTGCTGCGTAATCAATTAATCTTAAATACTTTTCGTCATCAAAAAAAGTATTCTGATAGTCAGGATGAATTTTTATGGCTTTTAAATCCATTGCCACAATGTCATCAATTATCTCTTTGTAATTCTCGCAATCAGGATGAATTGCCCCAAAATAAAAGATTTTGTTTTCTGACATTTTCTCATTGTATTCCACTGATAGTCTGTTAATTTTTTCAGGTTGCCTTGTGTTGGTAGCTACGGGACAAACCACTGACAGGTCTATGCCTCCATTGTAGGTGCTTTCTATTAATCCCTGCAATGTTGGTATTCTCTCGTGTTTTACCACCATCTTCTGACCTTTTAAGATTTCTTTTTCCATATTGGCTATAGTCTTATCTGCTATAGCCTCAGGAAATGTATGTGCATGAATATCAATTATCATTAACCTATTTCGTAACCTCTCTCAAATGCTTTTACGTTGATGTCGATTGTTTTTGGTGGAACTTTTTTCTTGATTACTTCAATCCACTGTTCCTTCTCAAAATCCATTTTGCTTGCTGCAACACCAAGAATAATTACGTTAAATACTCTTGAATTACCTAATTCTAAAGCTTCTTTCTGAGCATCAACTGATATAACTTTATATTTCTCAGAAAGATGTTCAATTATACCTTCAGGGTATTTTGCTACACCTGTTACAACAGTCATAGGATCTATTTTCTGATCATTTACAATAATTACTCCGTCTTTCTTTAAGAAATGTGCGTAACGTAATGCCTCTAATTTTTCAAAGGCAATAAGCACATCTGCCTGACCTTCTTCAACAATTGGCTCTGTTACTTTTTCGCCATATCTTACATAAGTAACAACGCTACCGCCACGCTGTGCCATACCGTGTACTTCTGAAAGTTTTACATCATATCCGTTTTCTACAGTGATACCACCTAAAATTCTGCTTGTAAGGAGAGTACCCTGACCACCAACGCCTACTATCATAATATTCTTTGTTTCTGCCATGATTATTCTCCTCTTCTTTCTAATTCAATTGCTCCGAATTTACAGTTACTCATGCAAAGTCCACAACCGTTACACATTGTCTTATCAATTGCAACTGTTCCGTCTGCATTCTTTGTCATTGCAGGACAACCTGGAACTAAACACTGACCACATTTTACGCATTTTTCAGGAATTGTGTAACACTTGCCCTTTGGAACAAATGATTTTAACAATGCACATGGTGACTGTGAAATAATTACAGAAACTTCATCTCTTGCAACTTCTTCTTTTACAACCTTTGCTAATCTGTCAACATCAAATGCATCAACAACTTCTACATGCTGTACACCTAATGCCTTACATAAATCTACTAAATCTACTGCATAAGCCGGTTCTCCTGCTAAAGTCTTTCCTGTAGCCGGATGATCCTGATGACCTGTCATACCTGTTGTTGAGTTGTCGAGAATAATAACTGTTCCTGTTGATTTGTTGTATACCATGTTCATAAGTGAGTTTACACCTGTATGTAAAAATGTACTGTCACCTATTACTGCAACCCAATTCTTAATGTATTCTTTACCTTTTGCCTTCTCCATACCATGAAGAGTTGAAATACTTGAACCCATACATAATGTAGTGTCAACTACTCCAAGTGGATTAACTGCACCTAATGTGTAGCATCCAATATCGCCTGCTGCATGAATTCTTAATTTCTTTAATACTGAATATGTACTTCTATGTGGACAACCAGGACAAAGAATTGGTGGTCTTGCAGGTGCTTCTTCTGCTTCTGCTATTTCTACTTTTTCACCAAGGAGTTTTTCTCTTAACATGTTTGCACTGTATTCTCCCTGAATTGTAAATAAATTCTTACCATCACATTCAATTCCCATTGCCTTAACTTGTTCTTCAATTACAGGTTCAAGTTCTTCTACAACTACAACTCTGTCAACCTTGCTTGCAAATTCCTTAATTAAATCTTTTGCTAAAGGATGAACCATACCAAGTTTAAGCACTGATGCATTTGGTAATGCTTCTTTTACATACTGGTAAGGAATACCACTTGTAATAATACCGATGCTTGTGTCGTTGTATTCAACCTTGTTAATATCTAATGTGCATGCATCTTTTTCTAGTCTCTTCATACGTTCTTCTACACGTACATGTGCCTTAATTGCGTTTCCTGGCATCATTACATTTTTTGCAACATTTCTTTCGTAAGGTTTGTCTTCTACTTCTACTCTATCTTCTAAATTAACAATTCCCTGTGAATGAGCAAGTCTTGTTGTTGTTCTTAAAATAATTGGTGTATCGTATTCTTCTGATATTTCATACGCTCTCTTTGTAAACACTCTTGCTTCTTCACTGTCTGATGGTTCAATAACGGGAATCATTGCCGCACGACCTACCATTCTTGTATCCTGTTCGTTCTGTGAACTGTAAATTCCAGGATCATCTGCAACAACTACTACCATACCACCATTTACTCCAATGTATGAACCTGAATAAAGTGGATCTGCTGCTACATTTAAACCTACCATCTTCATCATTGTCATAGAACGGATTCCTGCCATAGATGCACCGATAGCCACCTCGGCAGCAACCTTTTCATTTGGAGCCCATTCTGCATAAATACCATCATATTTCACTACGTTTTCGCTTACTTCTGTACTTGGAGTCCCAGGGTATGCTGATGTCACCTTAACTCCTGCTTCGTAAGCACCTCTGGCAATAGCTTCATTGCCTAACATAATTGTCTTTTTACTCACTTTTATATCCTACCTCTCTTTTAAAATAGACACTTTTTTCACTGCTTTAAAGTCATAAAGTATATTATAATTTATCCATTTCTATAAGTCAATGAAACCCACCACTAGAAAAGGCATCCCTTTGTGCCTGTTCCTGCAACATGGGATGCCTTTTACTTCTACTGAAGTCTTTCAATCATAGCCACTAATGTGTCAATGTTTTCAAAGTTTTCTTCTGTTTTTTCTTCCATTGTTATTTCAATATCAAACTTATCTTCCAGTTCTGCAATTAACGCAATTATGTCCATGGAATCTAAATCTTCCGGAAGGTTCATGTCCTCATCGTTTACATCAATGTCTGGGCATATCATTTCTAAAATTTCAATAACTTCATCTCTCATATTCATTCTCCAATCTTTCTTTAATTATTTTCCAATGCTTTCAACTGTTTTCTTATGATTTTTCCATTGAAAGTTCTTGGAATTTCATCTATAACCTCAAAAGTCTTTGGCACTTTTAAAGATTCAAGTTTTGATAAAAGATACTTGGAAAGCTCTTTTTGATCCAGTTGATATCCTTCATTTAAAGTTACAAACAACTTAGGGGCTTCACCTGTTATTTCATCTTTAATCGGGATACATGCGCAATCTTTAATCATTTCATGCTTCATAGCTACTTCTTCTATTTCAGTAGGTGCAATTTTGATTCCACCCATGTTAATAACATCTCCCTGTCTGCCAAGAAGATACACTAAGCCATCCTCACCTAAGTAGCCTAAATCATTTGTATACACAACACCGTTTTCATCCATCACTTCTTTAGTAATTTCAGGTTCCTTGTAATAAGAACGCATATTCATTTTACCTTTAAAAGCAAGTATGCCCGGTTTTTCCAACGAAGCTTCTACTATATTTCGCTTGTCATCTACAAATAAGATTTCTGTATTAACTGTTGTTCGGCCAATACATTTTTTCTTGTGACCATATTTGCTAAATTCCAAAATCACTGTACAACCTGACTCTGTAGCCCCGTATGTATTGTACAATCTTGTAGTTGGAAACATTTTTGTTAATATTTCTTTATTTGTTTCAGACAATGGTGCTGAACCTAACTGAATATAGTGAAATTGATTATCATAGGTTGCAAATCTGTCCTTTGCAAATTTTAGAACCTGCTCAAGTATTGCAGGTACAAAAGTAATTGCCGTAATTTTGTATCTGTCTAATAATTTGAAAAAGTCCTCTACAAACTTTATTCCATCTGTTAAAACAATTGAACTTCCATTGTAAATTGCACCGTAAGATCTTCTTATTGCCAGGGAATGATTAATTGGTGTAGTAATCAATTCTATCTCATCCTTTTCCATACCAACACTGTCAATAACGTTTTGTGCAATAGCTACATTACACCCAAATGTAACTTCAATTCCTTTTGACTTTCCTGTTGTCCCTGTAGTAAACAAAATTTCTGACAAATCATCACTAGCCGGTAAACTAAATTCTTTTGAATTAACGGCTTCACTACTGTCTGAGCTTTCGTTTAACACTACATTTTCACTGTTGTCTGTATTTTCATTTGGTGTTACTGCCTCATTATTTTGGACAACCTTAAACATTTCCTTCAAACTAATATTATTAACAGTTGTATTCTTTACAGGTTTTTCTGCTAAATAAATATTTGAATCAACGAAATTCATTATTTCCATAATACGGTCGTCTTTTATGGCTTTTTCAAGAGGGCAAACAGCACCACCTGCTAGTTGTACACCGAAAACTCCTAACAAAAATTCAACTTTCTGTGCTCCTCGAATAACAACCATATCTCCTTTTTGTACGCCTTTTTCCTGAAGATAAACTGCCGCCTTTTTTACCATGTTCCAAAATTCTTTATAAGTAACCTGATTTTTCTTATCACCTACACATAATTTGTCAGGTGTTTTCTCAGCATTTATTTTTAATGCTTCAACAATTGAACTTATCTGTTCTTCCATTTTTGTGTCCTTTCTTCAATTAGAGATTACTAAAACTGTCCATAAACAAATGCTCCTGCATTATATCCTGAACCATATATACCAAATATAATAATTCCGAATATTAAACCAAAATATAATATCCAACGGAAAATAATATTCTGTTCGCAAATTACATCTCTAATGCCCTTGTTATCTTTATCAAATTTTTCCTGTAACATGCTAACACACCAAACTAACCCAATTAAAATAAGCGATAGTGTAAACCCATGTCTGTCAAGTCCAAAAGAATATAGGCTTTCGTCCCATAATGTATGTAATCCAAAATTTCTCAAATCAAAAGTTCTTTTGATAATCAATACTGCATGATGGAAACCTGCTGTAGATACAAAAAATATTCTACCAATGGCAGACAATAAGAATGTTCTTGCCATTCTAAATAAATTAAATGAAAAACATTCAGTGTTAATATGCAATAACTTATTTAATTTCTGTATTGGTACATCAAACACTGCTCCAAGTATAATCAAGATTCCATGATACACACCCCATAGCACGTAGCACATTGCCGCTCCATGCCACATACCTGTTACAATCCATACGCATGCTGCAGGGATTACTGTTGAAAATGCTCTTGATGCCTGATTGCCCCACTTCTTTCTTGTAAATCTGTTAATTGATTTACAAAGCTTCGACATTGAAACAGGATAAAGTAAATAATCCTTAAACCAGGCTCCAAGTGTAATGTGCCATCTTCTCCAAAACTCCGGCATGTTTTTTGAAAAATAAGGATGCCAGAAATTTCTTTCCAACTCTATTCCAAAAATCTGTGAAACACCTCTTGCAATATCCATGCACCCTGTCCAGTCTAAATACAACTGCATTGAAAAAAATATAATTGCAAGCACTAACGGTAAACCTGTAACCTCGTCCCACTTTGCATATACGCCGTTAGCGAAAATAGCCAACCTGTCTGCAATAACCATTTTTTCAAAATAACCCCATAACATTAACAGCAAACCTTTTTTTACTCTGTCATAATCAAACTTATATCTTTGATTAAACTGTTCTGCTAATTTGTTATATCTGCCAATTGGTCCCTGAACTATGTGTGGAAAATACGATGTGAACAAAGCAAGCTTCAAAATATTTTTCTCTGCTCTATATCGCTTCCAATAAACATCGAGTATGTATCCTACTGTCATAAAAGTATAAAATGATATACCAAGTGGTAAAACAAAACTCACAGATTTTGACCAGTCAACTCCAAACTTTGCAAGCACTGCGGACATACCGCGAAGTGCAAAATCCATATACTTAATTACACACAGCATACCCAAATTTATAACTAAATCCAGCAATAACCAGACTTTTCTTTTTGCTGTAAACTGTTTCTTTATGGATTTCTTCTTTTCTTTTGAGAAATCATGTTCTCCAATAATCTTCTTTTCTCTATCATGAAGTTTTTGTATCTTTCCTGCAAACAAATATGTTGTAACAGCAGTTATGCTAATATAAACTATGTACTTTGGACCTGAAAACATATAGAAAGCAATACTTGCAAGTAGCAGTAAAAACCACTGACACTTTCTAAACAGGGTAAAGTACAAAATTGCAACCACAAGTACAAAACCTAAAAAACTTAAACTTGTAAAACTCATCCTTTGCCCTTTCTCCCTATACTTACAGTTCCATAAGCATTATTTTTTAATCTTACTGTATCTATAACTGACTTTGTTTTCTTATCGTAAACAACAATATTCATGGCATCCTCATACACATCACCACAGGCATTGTTGTTTACTCTCACTGAACAAAGTCCAACGCTAACTTTTGCTGAGTAAGACATTCCATCACTAAACTGTCCCCCCTGATCTATTACCGCTGTTGTGTATTTGTCTTCTTCTTTTGATATATTGATACTTGCATCTGACTTTACGTCCTCTGATACATAAACAAAATTATTTCCATAAACAGAATCTTTTTGGAACTTGTCAATTTTTATATTCATATCCTTAAAAAGATCTAACTGCTCTGTTGAAAAATTCAACTTATGTGATGATGAACCTGCAACTACAATAAATGCATAATCTTTGTCATTTATTAATTTAAGGTAATTATTTAAATTCATTTCCTTTAAAAGTTTTGCATTTTTCATCTGAGTTTCATAAGTTGCCATTTCTGACTGAAAACTCTTTGTTACACTAGAATCTTTTTCTTTATAATTTGTAAGATTAAAATTCTTTGTCAAATATTTTCCAATGTAAGATGTTACCTTTTTTCCACCACTAATGTTCATATGGATATTGTCTGCACCATCTTCAGCAAAATTAATGCCTACAGCTTTTCTCATAGACTTCAAATTAAAATCTAAATACTTAACGCCTAATTCCTTTGCTAAATCATTTACATAATTGTACTTTTTAACACTCCAGCTTGTATCCGGTGTTTTGTATAAAATAAGCTCCACATTATTTTGTTTTGCTAACTTTGCAATCTTTTCAACATACTCTTTGTTTGTGGTGTTATATTTGCTGTACTTAACTTTTTTTGCATCGAATCCATCATACTTTCCTGCATCATCACTTGCCTTATCATATTTTGATGTATATTTAAAAGTATTTGTTAATGCAGCGTAGCCTTTTGTATCTGAATTATTGTTGCCCAAAACAAAATCATAATCGTCATAGTCTAACTCAGACCATCTTGTGTGATAAAGTGAAAGTGGAAAGAGATATTCAAAAATTCCCTGTGCTTCCTCATTATCTTTTATTTCCTTATCAGAGTTCACTGTGGCATAAGCGTACTCTAATTTTGTTTTTCCAAGTCGCATATAATCATAAGACTTTCTTGCCTTACTTTCTAACTTGTCATGCTTTCTTCCTAGAATTTTAACCTCAACAAAAATCACCTTTGGCTTTTGTGTCTGTAAAGCTTCCTTTACCCAAAAATATGTTCCGCTCATAGTTTGGGAAACCACACTCAAATTGTAAGAAGATATTCCATATTCATTGTATAATTGAAAAGGATCCGCTGACGCAGCTACAACACTGGAGCCAAAGAACAACACATCTGTACTGTTCTTTTCCAGCTTATAAAAACTTACATTTGTTTTTGAAGATGTCCATCTGTCCTCTAACCACTTTGGCTTAAATAACCCATTAACAAAATCAAGTAGTAGGACAAATATCAGACAAAAACAAACTATTTTTGCTAATATTTTCAATTTTCTTTTCATTGTCTAACTCCACATTAATTTTCTTTAGTATTTTCTTCCGTCAACATGCTATTCAAATGTTCCCATAACTCTCCGTATCCTTCACTAGCAGGAGTTACCGGTTTTTCAATTGGATTGTACATATGCTCCTTAATTAAACCATCCTTTGACATAACCATAATTCTGTTGCCAAGGGCAATTGCCTCCTGAATGTTATGAGTAATAAATAAAACTGTCATTTTCTCTTTTTCTTTTATGTGCATAAGTTCTGACTGCATTTGATTTCTTGTCATTGCATCTAATGCTGCAAATGGCTCATCCATCATAATGATTTTTGAACCTAATGCCATTCCTTTAGCAATAGCTACTCTCTGTTTCATACCACCACTTAGCTGATGTGGATAGTAGTCCTTGTATTGCAAAAGATTTACCTTGTCTAAATATTTCTCAGCTCTCTTTATTCTTTCTTTTTTGTCCTTCATGCCACTGCTCTTTAAAGGAAATGTTATGTTCCCAAGAACTGTCTTCCACGGAAACAACTGATTAAAGTCCTGAAACACCATAATTCTGTCAGTACCGGGACCTTTTACACTTTCGCCACTAACTTCAATTGTTCCTTCATAATCCTCAAAACCTGCAATACATCTAATCATGGTTGATTTTCCACAACCTGATGGTCCAAGCACACACAAGAAATCTCCTTCATAAATACTTAAGTCTATTCCCTTCAAAACAGGTTCAGTAGTATTGCTATATATCTTTTTTAAATTTTCTATTTTTAAAATCTCATTATTGCTCATCGTGTCATACCCCATTTCTTAAATGTTCTATTTTCAATAGTTCTAAAAATTCCGTATTCCACAACAAGTCCAATAATTATAATTATGATTATTGTTGCATATATACTTGCAAGGTCACTATTATCTCTTCTTTGAGAAATGTAATATCCCATACCAATAGTTCCTGCTCCACCAAAAACCATTTCCGCACTAATAAGCCCTCTCCAGGCTCTCGCCCAACCAACTTTTATGCCTGAGAAAATTCTTGGCATTGCCGCTGGAATGAAAACTCCAAACAAAAGTTTTATTGGTGACAGACCTATATTTTGTCCAACTTCCAAATATAATTTTGGCACAGCATTAAAGCCATCAATAATACTACGTGACATAGGCCACACAACTGAATGAACTACCAAAATCACAATGGCAGTATCGTTTTGTCCATACAGAAAAATTATAATTGCTGAAATTAAAGCAATTCCGGGAATCAGGTCAAACATAGATACAACCATGTTGTAAACTGCCGCAAATGAATCTGAGATAACAGATATACCTGATAATACAATTGCTAAAACTATCCCTATACCTAATCCCTCTAACATTAGTAAGAGTGAGTGAAGCATAATGCCACCAAAACCTTTTTCAGCAAATCCCCATATCATTTTTTCAAAAATCATTCCTATGGATGGGAACAGATTTGCGTTTCCATTTTGTGCAAAATTGTATGCCACAATCTGCCATATAGCCACAACTATTACTATAAAAATAATCTGACACAATAAACCTTTTGTTTTTTTCTTCACTGCTTTTGTCTCCTTGTAACTTTATTTTCCTTTTCCACCATCGTATACAATGTCACTAAGATTTCCTGAATATTCGTTTTCTAAAAATCCTTCATCCTGCATAAACTGAACAAAATTTCCTGCACCCTGTAGTGTTGTTGAATATTGTGATTTTGAATCAGTCATCCACTTAACAATATCTTCCACGCTGTCATCAAGTTCTAATTTATCTTTTACAAGTTGTGCTGTTTCTTCAGGATTGTCCTTTACATACTGCATAGCTTCATCAAGTGCTTTGCAAACAGCATTGTATAAATCTTTGTTATTTTCATATAGATTTTTTGAAGCAATTCCTACAATAGATGTATCTCCAGGCACCCACACATCTTCACTAATAGCAATTTCATGAGTTCCCTCCACAGCTAACTCTTTGAAATTATACGGTGAAATTACAATATGTGCCTTAATTGAACCACTTTTAATTCCGTCAAATCCTGATGCATTGTCAACCGAATTAAGCACATTATCAAATGCATGAGCATCTCCAAGTTCAGCCTTAGCAGCCATACCAAGTAAAATATGTCCCTGGCTGTTTGTACTTAAAACTCCTATCTGAATTTTTTTATCTTTTAAATCTTTTAAAGTGTTTATATCCTTTTGATTTGTAACAATTGAATATGGCTGTGAAGAAATACCTGAAAAGATTTTGTATTTACTGCCACTTAAAATTCCAACAACTGCCGGTGGCAATCCTAATGTTCCAATATCAATGCTTCCACTTGATACGCCTTCTTTAATTGTGTTTCCATCTTTCTCAACCTGACAATCAACTTCTAAATCCTTGTCATAATATTTTGAAATCATATTCTTTTCTGCCATTATCATTACCGGTGCATAAGCAATACTTTTCTGGTATCTGATAACAATCTTGTTATCATTTTTGCTTTCCTTACTGCTGCCTCCACATGCTGTCATTGTTACTGCCATAGCTGTAATCAGCGCGAAGCTCAAAACTTTTTTAATAATTCTCATATTTTTAAATTCCTTTCATTTAATGTTTTTGTTTTTTGTTTTTCTTTTGGTTATATTTCTTTTTATTTTTTCTAAAAATCCTATTTTGCCCATTTTTACTAATATCTTTGTGATTTTATCAATCTGATATGATGTAATTTTGATATAAATTTTCCATCAAATTTCGACTTTACTCTTTTAGCAGATTATTTACAAAATACATAAGGAGACAAAAAATGAAGAGATATTATAAGGTTATTTTTCTTTTACTATTAATTTTTCTTGGCATAAATTGTACCCCAACCTATGCCACATCTAACGATATTTCAACAACACGAATTTTATTTATCGGAAACAGCTCAACATATTGCAATCAAATGCCTTTGATGGTGGAAGGTCTTGCTAAAGCTAACAATATTAACTGTGAGGTCAAATACATTACAGCCTCTGGCTATAAACTTACTCAATTTGCCACAACGGGCAATGCTTATAACACAGAAATTGTTAATGCTCTATCAAAAGAGAAATGGGATTTTGTTATTTTGCAGGAGCACCGCGAAAATATAATGGGTAATTTAGAAGCAACTGAAAATGCTATCACAAACTTAAAATCAAAAATTGATAGCACAGGTGCAAAGACAATACTATATGAAACTCAGGCAGATTATATTGGTAATGATTTTATAATTGATGGCACTTCAATTTACTTTGACAATATTACATTGCAAAATTATATGACTAAATTCTATTTTTCTCTTGGAAATAAATTTGACTGCAAAGTTGCACCTGTAGGTGTCAATTATACAAGATGCATGAAAGAATATCCTGAAATCAGCTTATATAATTCCGACATGATTCATCCAACATTAGAGGGAAGTTATCTGGCTGCCTGCACACTTTTTCAGACAATCTTTGAAACATCAGCTTACAACAATACTTTTTTGTCAGGAAGTGAATTCGACACCAGCCATATTATAGATAAATTAGATAATGATACTGCAAAAAAACTTCAGAATGTAGCTGACGGAATGATAAATTTATCTACCTATAACGTTACTCTTAAAAAAGGGGAAAAAGCCTCTGTGAATGCCAAAATCACTTTCACTGACACAAACCCTGTTATGGCAAATTATTCAAATACAATAACATATTCAAGCACTAACGAATCAAGTGTAGGTGTAAATTCACAAAAGGGAACCATTACTGCAATTAGAAATGGTTCTTCAATGATTAAAGCTTCAACAGATAGCGGACTTATGGCATTCTGCACAGTAAATGTTGTTCAGCCTTCTACCTCTCTTACTATAAAAGAAGGTAGTATTTACCTACACATAAAAGATACTGCAAAGTACACTACGGAAATTTATCCAACTGACACCACTGATACAATCACTTGGACAAGTAGTAATCCATCTGTAGTTTCTGTTGATGAGACAGGCACAGTGAAAGCCAAAGAAATCGGTTCTGGGAAAATTACTGCCAAAACAGATAGTGGGATTAAATTGACCCGATATGTAAGAGTTAAACTTAAAACTCCTACATCAGTAAAAGCTGTTAAAACCAGCGGTTCTACAAAAAGCTATAAATATTCAAACGTTAAAGTAACCTGGAAGAAAAATTCATCTGCTGTTAAATACTACATTTACAGAAGACGATTAGGTAAATCAAAATATACTAAAATAGCTACTACAACTACTAATAAGTTTATTAATTCTAATGTTAAAAAAGGTAAAACCTATTACTACAAAATCGTAGCAGTATATTCAAGCTCATTGTGTAACAGCTATAAATCATCTGCTGCTAAAATCAAATTACAGTAAAGAGATATAATAAGGAATGTACTAAAGAACATAATAAAAACTTTTATAAACAAACTTGCTGTATTTTCTAATGAAGTAATCTAACACCTTTTATTGAAATAATGTTATAATCTACTTTTGAGATTTATAACTAGAAAATATAAAAAAATTTCTATTATAATCATTTTTTTAATTAAAGGTGAATTTATGTTACATGATGCAGATATTAGAGAGCCTCTGTTTGATTATTTGGAGGATTCTTACGGAAAAATACGAATACTTGAAGAAGTAGAAATTGCCCGCTCAAGAGCTGATGTTATTATGGTTACTGACGATTCTTTAGTGGGACTTGAAATAAAAAGCGACGCAGATACATATGTAAGATTAGAAAGACAGGTAAAAGACTATAATCTTTTCTTTGACTATAATTATGTTGTAGTTGGTTCAACTCACGCAAAACACGTTAATGAACATATACCTGACAGTTGGGGAATTATTTCTGCTGAGCTAATTGACGGCAACATGGACTTCTATGTACTACGGGAACCTACACGAAATAAACGCCAGCGTATTAAGCGTAAGCTTAGTTTATTATGGCGACCTGAACTTGCACATATTCAGGAACGAAATGAACTTCCAAAGTATAAACAGAAAAGCAAGGATTTTGTAGTAAACAAGCTTATTGAAAAACTTCCACGAGAGCAACTTGATTTAGAAATCAGCACTGAACTTTTTGAGCGGGACTATACTTTGATTGCTGACATAATCGCAAACTATAAGAAGGAAAATCAAAAGTCTGTTAAGAAAAGACGTTCCCGAAAAACAAAAAAAATTACCCGAAAGCATGTATAAGTAACGGTAATATCTATAATCACCTGAAAACATGTATAATCAACCAAAATATTTATCATCACAAGAAAACATATATATCAAAAAGCATAAATAAAAAGGTACTACTTAAATTAAGAATATCATTCTCGAATATTTAGTAGTACCTTCTATTATTTCAAATAAATTTTTTCTCTTGGCAGGAAACTCTTGGCTATTGTTGCCATTTCCTGTGGTGTTTCCTTCATTCCGCCACGAACCCAGTTTTCCACAACAGCCGTACAGCCAAAAACTATATAGTATCTGTAATATTTAAACTGTTTCAGAGATTCATCCATAAACTTATCTTTCCATCTAAGCATATACTTGTCATGTATGTAATATCCCATTTTTTCATAACCGGTCTGGTTGTTCACACTAAAGCACAACAAACCTGCTTTGATTTTATCCTCATAAAAATAGTTAAACAGACCATAGAAAAAGCCCTCTGCGTTTCCTCCTTCTGTAGCCTCAACAACTTTTTGAATATCTTCGGCAATTTCATCCTGTAACTGCTCAAGCATATCCACAGGGTCACGATAATACTGATAAAAAGTTGTTCTAGTCACATCAGCCTTTTTTGCTAACTCGCTTACTGTAACATCCATAACATTTTTCTCTTTCAGTATTTCAATTAAAGCCTCAGTAAGTATCTTTTTTGTTCGTCTTATTCTTTTGTCTACCTTACAAGTGTTTTCCATTTTGCGCCTCCTATACCTTGAAGGATATTCCTCAAAATGGTATTTTACCACTTTTAGACATATTAGTAAAATTGTAAAATAAGCCTACTTGTAAAAAGGAAAAGTTATTCCGCTGGCACTACCATACTGTGACCATACCGTAGTCCATTTTGTCATTTTCCATTTTGACTTTTCTTTTTTGAACCAAATAAAATGACCTGCTTCATGGTCTGATTCCACATAATACACTTTGGCAGTTTTATTTGTATTATAAAAAACCTTATAGTATTCTATGTCGTCAATCATGTTTGTCTGTTTATACTGATTCTTAAATTCACTTCCAAATAAAAGAGTGTTGCCTTCCACAAAAATATATGGCACAAGAATTATTAAAATTAAGGCAACTATTACAATTATTTTTATTTTCTTTTTCATATATTAGCCTTTCTTTGTCTACTTACCCTTTGTAATATTCTATATTGTTATTTTTTAGAAATTCTTCTACTTTTCGCTTTTTACAGAACTCGCACATATTTTCATGAGCTACACTCGACATAAAAACTTTGCCTTTTCTATAAAAACTTAAATCTTCAGGAAAATCAGGATATTTCCACTGATATAAATCCTTAACATAATCGAAAAATTTTCTCGTATCATCATTTAGTTCAATCAGAAATATTTCTTTTTCATATTCTGAAATAGAATCACAATATACCGTATCAATATAATGATTCTTGATATGCTCAGAAATACTATCTAAATACTTTTTAATATTAACACGATATCTATTATAATCCTCAACCCAGTCGTCATCCATTTCTGTATATCCTATTTTATATTCAGGAAAATATTTCGCATTAGATTCATTTATTAATGTTTTTCCTAAATTTGGCACACAAAACGCAAATTGATCACATTGTGTCATCAGGAAGTCTATCACTTTATCGTATAATTCTCCTGATATTTCACTTGTAATGCAAAAATGTTTCTTCCTAAATATTGTTTTTAATAAAATTGATATATATGCTAACATAATTCACCTCCTTAAAAATATCAAATTACTAATAATTTAATCTTCAATGTGTATAAGACTAAATTATTCTATAAAGCTATTTGTTACTTTATCTAAAACAAATACCATACATGGGCGCCATTTCTATTATAAGTATGATAATGCCAGTAATATCCTATAATTCCATTTTTTCCCTTATCAATTTCAGCCTTTGTTGGTTTTTTATTATCGCCAGCAGCTTTAGCTACAGCTTTCGCCTCTGCTTTAGTAACTGTAAACACATTGTGTCTTCTTGAAACCTCTTTTACAGCCTGCGAATATGATAATGGTCTACCAATATCAACATATCCTTTTTTTAAAGTTGCACTCCAATAACGAGTTTTAGATGTTCTTTTAACACGACTTCTTATCTTTGCTTCAGCCTTTGCTACTTCTGTAAATGCCTTAACAGCTTTAATGGCTTTTTTTATTTTACTCTTTCCCCAACTGAATGCACGTTTACCACCATGCACAACGGTATATGCTATACCAGACATTCCATTTCCTACTAATTTACAATATTCCTTAAACGAATTCATTATCTTTTTTATACTACAATATGCAATTACCGTTCCTACCAGTATTACACAAGCCTTTATAAACTCGTAAGCATAATATATTATTATAGGAGATTTACCATTTGGATCTGTGCAATTTACAACATTGTTGTTACAATAGCAATATAGATTATCTTTATATATACTTGTATCTTTTATTCCTAATATTTTAACATCATCTGCATTAATAAATCTTCCTGTTTCAGAATCATAGTACCTACTTTGGAGATAGTAAAATCCACTTTCGTTATCTTTGTAATATCCTCGATAAGTTATATGATTTAATTTTAATGCTGTTTCATTTTCATATGATACATCAACAATATTTCCCCATGCATCGTATGAATACTTCACAAGTTCTTTTCCCTTTGTATCAAGAAGACCAATAACATCTCCCTGTTTATTTTTTTTCAAAATAAATTGGTGTTTTAACGATATTACTATTATCAACTTCACTATACTCAAAACCTATAGCTTCATCATCATTGTTATAAAAATACCAAATATCATACTTCTTTTCATCTCCCTTATATGCTACTGTCTCTCTTATAAGCTTAGAATCATCCCATTGATAATTAGTTATAGATTCCTTTGTATCTTTATATGTTCTTAATCCATCCTGATTATATTTATATGTAACACTTGAACCATCTTTTAATGTCATTTGTTCAAGTTGTCTGCCTCTTGTCCACTTAAAAGTTTTTCCGTCAATATAATCTATAGGATTTCCCATACCATCATAAGTTATCTTCTGTCCGTCATACTGTGTAAGTTGATCTGCCCATTCTCCATTTTGATAACTATATTTAATATCTCTTACATTAGTAAGACTTCCATCATTATTAATTTCTTTTATGTGTTTTGCTACAACATTTCCTGTACTTGTATATCCATATGTACAACCTGTTTTATTAACATAATCAAGTTCCTTTGTAATTCTTCCGTGTACATCATAGGCATATTCATAAATTTTCTTATCGCCCAGCTTTATTTCCGTTATATTTCCTGCCAAATCATATATATAGCTAAATACCTTTTTATTTCCACTAAAAATTATTGTATATAATGATTCCTGTTCTGTATTCTTCTTTTCATCTACATTAAATATTCCCTGACCATTAAGACTTGAATACAGTTTTCTGCTTATTGTTTGTTCATTATCACTTGACTCTTCTGTCAACACTGCATTATTGTAAAATACATTTGTCATCAATACTTTGTTTTCATCTGACATATCAGACTTTTGAGTTGTCTTATATGTTGCGTTTCTGTCTAAAATATCTTTATATGTATACTCAATATTTTTTTGTGTAATGCCACTTTCTTCATTTTGTTCTGTATTGACTGTCTTTATAAAGCCATCATTTCTTTCAACCTTTACATTATCACCTGTATAAATGTAGTTATAACTTACAGCTTTTTTTTCTGTATTATCTGTAAATTTTATAATCTTTCCCTCATCATTGTATTCGGTTGTATATGCAGGAATGCTGTTTGTATCATAATATATTTCTACTTTCCTAGCAACTGATGTTGTATCGTTTTCTGCCACCTTCATTTCAGTTGTTACTGTTCGAATCTTTTGATTATTACCATATGTAGTTGTATTTTCTGTACTGTTTATTATCTCTCCTACAGCAATATCGGAAGCTTCATCATTGCTTTTTATTATATTTTCCGAATTATTTACAAGCTCTATATTTCCTACTTTAAGCGACTTCATCTCACTGTCTTGATATTCCATTGTATATGCTGTTTTCTGATCACATATGTATATTACATTTCCGTCACTATCATATGTATATGTAATGCATATTGTGTGGTCTTTATCATTTTGATTTTCTTCTACAACAGCAGTGTTGTTTCCTTTTTCATCATAGAAATATTTTACCACTTTATTTAAGTTTTCATCACCATAATCGGTTGTTACTTTTTTTATATCATTTCTATAAATATTTTTTAAATATATAGTCTTTACACCGTTGTCATATTCAGAATATTCTCTATCGTAAAGTCCTTTATGTACCTCTGCTGAACATGCTCCTAATCTATCTGTTCCTTTATTCTGAGGGTTATCTGTTTTTCTCGGATTTGTTGTTTCAAAATCATCAGAATCTTTTATTTCATCAAAATCTGAATCCTTTAACCACGGATCTGTTCCTTCTTTATATTCTCTTAAATCTGTCCATCCATCTCCATCACTATCTGCTCCTGATTCATTTGCTACTGCCGGATCTGTACCCAATGTAAATACTTCATAGCCATCTGGGAATCCATCTCCGTCTGTATCCTGATTGTATGTGCCATCAGATTTCTTTTCATTCCACTTTGTCTTAAAATCCCATATTTCATATCCATTTTCGAGTCCATCTCCGTCTGTATCAATTTTAACATTTTCGTAGGTGATTTCTGAATCATCATCCTCATTGCTCTTCTTAAGAGATACAATATTCGAAGGTCTAACTGTTCCATCAGAATATAACAAGCATGCTCTTAAATCTATACAATCTTCATTGTCTGATGCTATCTTGATTGTCTCGTCTATTGTTGTTCCCTTTCCTACTACTGAAAACACTGATGCATTATTTTTTCTCGCATATATTTTATATCCGGTTACTGTCACCCCATCATCTGTATTATTATCTGTAATGTTAAGTTGAATATTATTTTCATCATTAGCATACTCTGCATTTAATTCTACTGTTTCATCATATGATTTCATTTCTCTATAATTAACAGCAATTGCCATATATAATGGATCTCCGTATTTACCATTCTCTGAACTTGAATACTGTATTTCAGGACTATAGATAGATGCTGCCATTCCTTTTTCAGGATATGTGAACACTAATCCATTATCCTCTAACTTACCATCTGCTATATCCTGCACCCAATCAGTTATATCTAGTGTATGACGATTTCCTTCCTCTCCTGTACACTGTGTTTCAGCAATATAATCATCTGATATTTTGGGCTGTGAATTCCATGTTATTGTTGATTTATCCCATTTAGCTAATGCTCTTTTTACTTGAACAGTACCTGTTGGATAATAATCCGGTGTTTTACTTTCACTAAAAATAAGTTCTGCACTTTCTATATATTTGCCTTTAAGAGGTGTTTTAGTTCCAACAAAACTTTTTCCACTTAAAAGATTTGTTGTATCAAGATATATTCTATTTTCACTATTATATGGATATGCATCTTTTAGATAATTAGTAACGTTTAATATTTTATAGTTCATCATTGAATCAGCCATAAATGGAACTGACCATACACCTCTTGTTGCTAAATAGTCAGACATCCATACCATTGTCGGATCAACCTTCACAGGATACTTCAATGATTCATTATCAAAATATTGTCTGTTAAGTTTAACTTCTATTTCTGTCTCTGAATTTTCTTTCTTTAGTTTATATTCAACATTTTCATAATCTACATCTCCATTACCATCCTCTAAATTTGGTGGTGAAATATATCCTATTGTTTCATTTGTACTACTATCGCATACTAAAATTCCTCTGTCATTTTTTCTTTGCTTCAAGCATATGTTTTCACCTTCTATTTTATATTTAAATGAGTATTTTTCAGGTTTTTCTTTTAGTAATATATTTTCCTTAACTCCGTTCTTCATTGAAATATACTCATATTTAATATTCATTTCTTCTGTTGAATATGTAACTGTACTTTCATTCTTTTGCGGAATATATTCTTCTTCAGTTACAGGCATCATATTTAATATATATTTCCCATTATTCAAAACAACCCCTGTATCTACAGATAATGTCTTTGGGAAATATTGTCTTATGTTCCCACTTTCATTTATATATTTATAGTCTTCTCCGTTTACGTCTGTCTTTTCATCTAATATATCTTTCGCATCTTTTGATATTTTAACAAGCTTCGTTGAAAAGTCTGACAATTCGCCCTTGTCCTTAAATCTTATACTATCTGTATGTATTTCTGTCTTTTTAGAGCCATCACTCATTAAATAAGTATTTGAATTTTGAGTTCTTTCATCTTTTAACTCTTTTAAAACTTTCGGTTTCTCCTTAACTACTTTTTGTTCAGGTTTACTTGCATTTTCTACCCCACTGACAGATTTATACACTCCTCCGTTTCCCAGTGTGGTAGTTGTAGCTACCGTAAGTGCAATAGCTACTACTTTTTTGAACTTCCTACTCTTAAAAATGTTCTTTTTCATGTTCCTTCCTCCCATGTTTTTCATGTGTTACTTGGTATTACTTCATACCGGTTACTAATTATGAGAAATGAACAAATACAAAATTTCATTTTCGATAAATCAAATACAATTTCTAAAAGAATTTAACCAACAAAAAACAAAACTCTGCCACAACAGCGAATCTATCAGATTCTATCTGATACATTAACTGTTATGCCAGAGTCTCTTATATTCTTATTAGTATTAATGTTTCTAAAATCTTAAGTTCTTCACAGCCTTCTCATTCACGTACCCATCTATATATCCACAGTATAACACTTTCATTTTTTTATGCAACCTTTAAACTACCCAAATAATTTTTCTATAACCCTATGAACTGTTGTAATTTCATTTTGCATGTAGGCATTTGCTCCACAAAATAGTAAGCCATTATCTACATTTCCCTCTGCTGCATTAATTAAACGCTCTGTAATGCAATATGGTATGTTTGCCGGATTGCATTTTTTGAGACATTTAAGGCATTTCTTTGGTGGAAAATTTTCTCCTGCCATAACCTGACTCATAAACTTATTTTTGATGGCTCTTCCCGGCATCCCCACCGGACTTTTCACAATTGTAATTTCATCTTCTTTTGCATTAACATAAGAATTTTTGTAATTAATGTGGGCGTCACACTCTTCTGTTGTCACAAATAATGAACCTACCTGAACTCCGTCCATTCCTAAGTCAAATGCATTTTTCACATCATCTCTTGTTGTAATTCCACCTGCCAAAACAATGGGAATTTTTTTTGAATATTTATTCTCGTATTCCTGAACCACTTTTTTAATTTCCAGAACTTCCTCTTTATAATCCTTTATGCTTTTTTGTTCAAATTTGTCATTTTGATTATCTTCAGAAATTTTCAAACCACAATTTTCTTCTTTTTTGCCTGCACCAAAACCGTACTTCTCCAGCTCATCTTTTTTAAATCCAAGATGACCACCTGCTTTTGGGCCTTCAATAACCACTAAGTCGGCTGTTTTCTTGTATCGTGTATCCCAGTATTTTAAAATAACCTGAGCTGACTTTTTGCCTGATACAATGGGGGCTATTTTGGTTTTGTAACCTTGCACAAAAGCAGGTAAATCCACCGGTAGGCCTGCGCCGGAAATTATAATGTCTGCCCCTGCTTTCACTGCTGCAAGCACCTGCTCTTTATAATTGGTAAGCGCAGTCATTATGTTAAAGCCTAAAATTCCTTTGGGGGCAATTTTTCTGGCTTTTTTCAACTCCTTCTCAATGGCACGTAAATTAGCTGCCAAGGTATTGCTGTAAAAATCCTTTTCCTTAAATCCAATTTGTGCAGTGGAAATAATTCCAACGCCACCTTCATTTGCTACCGCTCCTGCAAGATTTCCCAAGGAAATTCCAACGCCCATTCCACCTTGAATTAATGGAATTTTTGCCTGCAACTCCCCTATTTTTAAAGGTTTAATATTCATTACATTCTCCTAAATCGATTATATCTTTCATTAACAATTTCTTCCCCTGATAAATGAGATTTGCTAATTAAAAATTGGTCCATTTCTGTTTTTAGCCTATCAGTTACAAATTCAAGTGTTGTAACATTATAGTCAACAGGTTCCTTAAATATTTTTTCAATTACATTTAACTGCTTCAAATCATCCGCTGTCATTTTCATGGCTTCTGCCGCTTTGTCAGTTTTTTTTCCATCTTTCCAAAGAATACTTGCATAGCCTTCAGGAGACAAAATCGAATACACTGAATTTTCCAGCATCCAAACTTCATTGGCAACTGCCATGGCTAAGGCGCCGCCACTTCCCCCTTCTCCTACAAAAATAGAAAGAATAGGTACTTTTATTGCTGACATTTCAAAAAGATTTCTTGCTATGGCTTCACCCTGACCCCTTTCTTCTGCCTCCAAACCGCAAAATGCTCCCGGAGTATCAACGAAACATATTATAGGTCTGTGGAATTTTTCTGCCTCTTTCATTAAACGCAAAGCCTTTCTATAGCCTTCCGGTGATGGCATTCCAAAGTTTCTGCTAATATTTTCCTTTGTGTTGTGACCTTTTACCTGAGCGATAACTGTTACCGGCTTATTGTTAATAGTTCCAATTCCACCGACAATTGCTTTATCATCTCCAAAATATCTGTCACCATGCAACTCTGTAAAATTCTCCACAAGTTTTTCTATATAATCAAGTCCTGTAGGACGTTTGTTCTCTCGTGAAATCTGAACTTTTTCCCAAGGTGTCAAATTGTTCTGAAACGTCTTATTTTCTACATTATTATTTACATCGTCTGCTAATACCTGCTTTAGATTATTTTTTATCTTCTTAGAATAATGAAGCTTAATAATCTCTGACAACTTATTTTTTAAATTCTGTCTTTCCACAATTAAATCTATAAAACCATGTTCAAGCAGAAACTCTGACTTCTGAAATCCTTTTGGCAGCTTCTGGCCGATTGTCTGTTCAATTACTCTGGGACCTGCAAAACCTATTAACGCGTCAGGTTCTGCCATAATAATATCCCCAAGCATTGCAAAACTTGCAGTAACCCCACCTGTTGTTGGATCAGTTAAAACAGATATGTAGAGATTTCCACTTTCGCTGTGACGTTTTAAGGCTGCCGATGTTTTTGCCATTTGCATAAGGGAAATAATTCCCTCCTGCATTCTTGCCCCACCGGAACATGCCACAATTACAAGAGGAAGATTTTCTTCTGTGGCTTTCTCTACAGTTCGTGTGATTTTTTCGCCAACAATTTCTCCCATACTTGCCATTAAGAAACGCCCGTCCATTACCGCCAAAGCAACTTCACTGCCGTTAATTAAAGCTTTTCCTGTTATTACTGCTTCTTCTAATTTTATTTTTTCTTTTACTTCCAATAATTTCTTTTCATACTCTTTATCTCCAAGTGGATTGCTAATTTCCAGTCCCTCAAACCATGGTTCGAAAGTTCCCTTGTCAACAAGCATTTTGATTCTGCGCTTTGCGTGCATTCTCACATAACCGCCACATTTAGGGCAAATATAGCCATTCTCCCTAACCTCTTCTGACAATACCATTTGACCACATTTTTTACATTTTCCAAAAAGTCCTTTTGGCACATCCGGCTTTGGAATTTTTATTGTCACATATCCATTTCTTTGTTTTTTTATTCTTGTTTTTAGTCTCAACTTACAGCTCTCCTCTGCTTATTAAACTGCTCAATAAAATCTACGTCAAAATCCCCCGAAATAAATTTTTCATTATTTATTATTTCGTATTCGTAATCTATATTTGTATCAATGCCTTCAATTACCACTTCTCCAAGGGCACTTCGCATTTTGTTAATTGCTTCCTGTCTGTTGTCACCATAAACTATAAGTTTTGCTAACATTGAATCATAGTAAGGTGTAACTTCGTACCCTGTAAAAATAGCTGAATCAACACGTACGCCATTTCCACCTGGAAAATGCATTTCTGTAATTTTTCCGGGACTTGGTCTAAAATTCTCCTCTGGATTTTCCGCATTAATTCTGCACTCTATTGAATGGCCTTTAATTTCAATTTCATTTTGTGTAAAAGGAAGTTTCTCTCCCTGAGCAATTTTAATTTGCTCTTTTACAATATCTATACCTGTTATATTTTCTGTTATTGGATGCTCCACCTGAATTCTTGTATTCATTTCCATAAAATAATATTTACCTGTTTTCTCTAACAAAAATTCAATTGTGCCGGCATTTTCATAACCTGCTGCTTTTGCAGCTCTTACTGCCGTCTCGCCCATTTCTTTTCTTAATTCTTCTGACAAGGCACTAGACGGTGCCTCCTCAATAATTTTCTGATGATTTCTCTGAAGAGAACAGTCACGTTCCCCTAAATGCACTACATTTCCATATTTGTCTGCTAAGATCTGAAATTCAATATGACGTGGATGTTCCACAAAATGTTCAATGTACATGGTGTTGTCTCCGAATGCCATTTCACTTTCTTTTTGTGCAGCCTTAAAAGCACTATCGAATTCCGCCGGTGTAAAAGCCACTCTCATACCTTTTCCACCACCACCTGACGCTGCCTTAATCATAATGGGATATCCAACCTTCTCAGCTACCTGCTTTCCCTTTTCAACCTCTACAATTCCACTATCATTTCCGGGAATTACCGGAACATTAGCTTCTATCATGGTTGTTCTCGCCTGTACTTTGTTTCCTAAATTTTCAATAACTGTATGATTTGGTCCAACGTATGTGATGTTACATGTTTCACATAATTTTGCAAAAGTTGGATTTTCTGATAAAAAGCCAAAACCCGGATGAATTGCATCTGCGCCTGTTGTAATGGCAGCACTAATAATGCTTTCCATGTTCAGGTAACTTTCGCTGGACTTTGTTTCACCTATGCAAACAGCTTCATCTGCTAACTGGGTGTGCAATGCTTCCTTGTCTGCAACAGAATATACTGCAACAGTTTCTATCCCCATTTCCCTGCAAACTCTTATAATTCTTACTGCAATTTCACCTCTGTTTGCAATTAACATTTTTCGTATCACCAAAATCACCTCTAATTTCCAATTATCTGTTTTATTAAATTAATCTTCCTATCCACATCAAAACTGCCGGTTTCTTTGCCACCCACATTCTATATTGCTTTAAACTGGCATTAAATCCTGTCACTGTTTTTCAACTGCAATAGGTCTTTTTATTAATTTTTAACCAACCATAAATGTAAGTTCTGCTGTCACTACCACTTTTCCATTAACGGAGGCTTTTGCCTCTCCAATTCCCATAGGTCCTTTTTGTCTGATTATTTTTGTTTCAAGCTTAATCTTGTCACCGGGAACTATTTTTCCTTTAAAGCGACATTTGTTAATTCCACCAAAGAATGCTGTTTTTCCTTTGTTTTCTTCCTGACTTAAAATTGCAACTGCTCCAACCTGTGCCAATGCCTCTACTGTTAAAACTCCAGGCATTACCGGCATCCCCGGAAAATGTCCCTTAAAAAAATCTTCCCTGTAAGTTACGCATTTGTAGCCAACAGCATAAACTCCAGGCTCATAATCTTCAATATAATCAATCAATAAAAAAGGATGTCTGTGAGGTATAATTTCCTGTATTTGTTTTATGTTTAGCATTTATTTCCTACTTTCTAATTTTTTACAACTTTTCTTCTATTCTATAACGAACATTTCCTGACCAAATTCCACAGGTGATTCATTGTCAACTAACACTTCTTTAACCACCCCATCGAACTTTGACTCAATTTCATTCATTAGTTTCATAGCTTCAACAATTGCCAGTGTTTGTCCTTTTTTTACTTTGTCACCCACTGAAACAAAAGGTGGCTCATCTTCTGCCGGTGCCAGATAAACTGTTCCAACTAACGGAGATGTAACAATGTTTCCTTTTATTTCTTTTTCAATTTCAGACTGCTTACCGCTATTCTCACTGCTTCCCAAATTTTCCTGATTGTTAGCAGGATTAACATTTTCCTGAGAAATAGTAGCTGTAGTTTTTGCATCTGTTATGGCAACCGTTTTCTTTTCGTCATAAATTGTGCCTTTTGAAAGTTGTAATTTTACTCCATTTTCTTCATATCTAAATTCGTATAAATTAGAATTTGATACTTCATTTATTAAAATTTTAATATCCTTAATGTCCATTTTTTCCCCTTTACTTGCTATATTTTCTTACAGCTAAAGTTGCGTTATGTCCACCAAAACCTAATGAGTTACTAAGTGCAAAATCAACATTTGTTTCAACGCCCTGTCCCATTACATAATCAAGGTCTAACTCCTCATCCGGCTCTGTTAAACCAACTGTCTGATGTATATAACCTTCGTTAATACTCTTTACACATGTAATAAATTCAACACCACCTGCGGCACCTAGCAAATGTCCAATCATTGATTTAGTTGAATTTACTTTTACATTCTTTGCTGCCTCTTTAAGTGCAAGTTTAATGGCTCTTGTTTCAAATAAATCATTGTGATGTGTACTTGTTCCATGAGCGTTAATGTAGTCAACGTCTTCCGGCTTTGCCCCTGCTTCTTTTATGGCAAGTTCCATTGCTTTTGCTGCTCCACTTCCATCTTCAGCAGGTGATGTAATATGGTAAGCATCACAGGTTGCTCCGTAACCTACCACTTCCGCCAAAATATTTGCACCTCTGTCTAAGGCATGTTCCAGTTCTTCAAGAACAACTATTCCTGCACCTTCTCCCATTACAAAACCACTACGTTTCTTATCAAATGGAATTGATGCCTGTGTTTTGTCAGTTGTTTTTGTTAATGCTGTAAGACTTGTAAAACCTGCAACCCCTAAAGGTGTAATTGAACTTTCTGTTCCCCCTGCTATCATTACGTCGGCTTCGCCACACTGAATTGATCTGTACGCCTCGCCAATTGAATGTGTTCCTGTTGCACAGGCAGTTACCACATTAATACATTTTCCTTTTGCTCCAAAGGCGATTGCCACGTTACCTGCCGCCATGTTTGTAATCATCATTGGCACAAGCAATGGTTTAATTCTGCCGGGACCTCTTTCCAGAAGCTTTTTGTTTTCTTCTTCCATATCCTTCATGCCACCAATACCTGAGCCAACACTTACTCCCACTTTGTAAGGGTCTTCTTTTGTCAAATCAAGCCCTGACTGTTCAAGTGCCTCCTTTGCTGCACACACAGCATACTGTGAAAATGGTGACATTCTCTTTGCCGCCTTAAATTCCATTCTTTCTTTTGCCACAAAGTCCTTAACTTCTGCTGCTAATTTTACAGAATAATCTGTTGTGTCGAATTTGGTAATTTCGTCAATACCAACTTTTCCTGCTTTAATTCCCTGCCAAAATTCATCTACACTATTTCCAATTGGTGTTATTGCACCCATACCTGTTACTACAACTCTTCTCATATGACACCTCGCTACATTACCATTCCACCATCAATGTGAAATACCTGTCCTGTTATATAATTACTTTTTTCACCTGCTAAAAACGCCACTAACTCGGCAACTTCCTCAGGCTTTCCAAATCTGTTAAGGGGAATTTGTGAAACTGCCTGCTCTTTTACCTTGTCAGATAATTTTGCAGTCATGTCTGTTTCAATAAATCCCGGTGCAATTGCATTTACATTAATATTTCTTGATGACAATTCTCTTGCCATTGATTTTGTAATTCCAATTACTCCTGCTTTCGCCGCTGAATAATTAACCTGTCCGGCATTACCTGCAACTCCTGAAACTGAAGTCATGTTAATGATTTTTCCATGTCTTTGTTTCATCATTATTCTTGAAGCAAATTTAATGCAGTTAAATGTTCCTTTTAAATTAGTATTAATTACAGCGTCGAAGTCTTCTTCTTTCATCGCCATGCACAAACCATCTCTTGTAATACCTGCATTGTTTACTAAAATATCAATGGAACCAAATCTGTCTTTTACTTCATTAGTAAATTCACTGCATTTATTAAAATCTGAAATGTCGCACTGCATGGCTGTTGCCTTGCCACCTGCATTTTCAATTTCTTTTACTACTGTTTCTGCTTTTTCTCTGGAGCCTGCGTAGTTTACAATTACTGTGGCACCCAGTGAAGCTAGTTTTTTTGCAATGGCAGCTCCTATGCCTCTTGAAGCTCCTGTTACAATTGCTACTTTATTTTCCATATAAAACCTCTGTTCCAGATAATCAAAATCTACACTCTCTTTCCCATGCACATAGGCAATATGCATTCACGAAAGCACGCTCCCTCTGCCTTCAGCTCGTAGCGGTTCTACAAAGCCGACTTCGCTGCCTTTGTGAACCCACGGCTTCAGAGCACTTTCTTAGAATGTTTATTACCTATGTGCAACGTACTGGGAAGGCTTGTACGTGCAGTATCCTAAGTGTAACGTGCTTTCGTGAATGTATATCTGCAAAGCAGAAAGAAGAAAAGCTATATTTTTGATTATCTTGATTTTATTCTTTAATATTTTTTACTTTTCTAAAAAAGAGTTAAATTATCTTATTAATTTTTAATTTTGATTTAGTTTTTTTAAGTCTTCATATTGACTTATGTTTATGCATTTTACATTTCTGTCTATTTTGCGTAAGAAGCCTGCGATTGTTTTTCCGGGACCTATTTCAATAAATGTGTCTACGCCTTTTTCTATCATGTTTCTTACACTTTCTTCCCATCGAACCGGTGAGTAGACCTGTTTTATTAACAATTCTTTTGTTTTATTAACATCTTCCACATATTGTGCTGTTACGTTTGTAACGTATGGTATTGTTAATGGTGTGAATTGTACTTTTTCAAGTTGCTCTCCTAGTTTTTTTCCGGCTTCTTTTAGGAATTGTGAGTGGAAAGGCCCACTTACGTTTAATTCTACTGTTCTTCTGGCTCCGGCTTCTTTCAATGATTCCATTGCTTTTTGAACGGCATCTTTTTTTCCGGTTATTACAATTTGTCCTGGGCAGTTATAATTTGCCACTGACACGTTTTCCATCTTGTTTACAATGTTATCTATTTGCTCAGCTGTCATTCCAAGAATTGCTGCCATTGTACCTTCACCTTTTGGCACAGCCCTGTTCATAAGAATTCCTCGTTGTCTTACCGTTTTTATGGCATCTTCGTAAGAAAAGCCACCGCTTACTGCAATTGCCGCATATTCTCCAAGGCTTAGCCCTGCTGTAACGTCAGGTTTAATCCCCCTACTTTCTACTTCTTTTGTTATTGCAAGATATGTAGTAACCAAAGCCGCCTGTGTGTACTCTGTATCATTTATTTCCTGATTTTCCTGAAAACAGATTTTCTTTATATCAAAATCAAGTACCTGATCTGCCTTGTCAAATACTTCTTTTGACAAAACACTGTTTTCATAAAAGTCCTGTGCCATGCCTACTGTCTGCACACCCTGTCCCGGATATACAAATGCGATTTTACTCATATGCTCCTCCAAAAATTTTAAATACAACTCTAATTTTTCTCCACTGATTTTTAGATATGAATGCTAAATTTTACTTTTAAAATCTCACGTCAAAATTCCAGCTTTAAAACTCTGCCAATCTGTTTTCTATTACCTGTTGTCCTTCGGTTACAACTTTTTCGATAAGTTCCTTGCAGGTATATTGTTTTTTTACCAAACCGGCACTTTGCCCCGCCATTAGACTTCCTTCTTTTACGTTGCCGTCAACAACAGCTTTTCTTAAACCACCTAAAGTTAAAAGTTCTAACTCTTCCAATGTGGCACCTTCCTGCTCTTTTTTTATGTACTCATTGCTCATTTGATTTCTAAGTACACGTACAGGATGTCCTGTTGAGCGACCTGTTACCTTTGAGTCAATATCTTTCGCCTTTATTATTTTTTCCTTATAATTTTCGTGAACGTTACATTCTTTTGTGGCAACAAAATGAGTTCCCATTTGAACTGCCTTAGCTCCCAACATCAGTGCCGCAGCAAAACCTCTTCCATCAGCGATCCCACCTGCTGCAATGACAGGTATATTCACTGCATCAACAACCTGTGGCACCAAAGACATTGTTGTAATCTCCCCAATATGTCCTCCTGCCTCTGTTCCCTCTGCAACTACTGCATCGGCTCCACAGCGTTCCATCATTTTTGCCAAGGCACAACTTGCAACTACAGGAATTACTTTCACGCCAGCTTCTTTCCATTCTTTAATGTACTTTGCCGGATTTCCCGCTCCTGTAGTAACAACAGGTACTTTTTCTTCTACAATTACTTTTGCGATTTCATCTGCCTCCGGGTTCATTAACATAATGTTTACTCCAAAAGGTTTATCAGTTAATTTTTTTACTTCCCTAATTTGGTCTTTTACCCAGGATGCAGGTGCTCCACCTGAACCAATCAGCCCAAGTCCGCCGGCATTGGAAACGGCAGCTGCTAAATGATAGTCAGCCACCCATGCCATACCACCCTGAATTATGGGATATTCAATATTTAGTAATTCTGTTATCTCTGTTTTCATAACGAAATTTCCTACGCTTTTCTATTATTTATTGTCCTGAATATATTTCACAACATCTCCAACTGTCTTGATTTTTTCTAAATCTTCTTCAGGAATCTTTACGTCAAACTTATCTTCAAATGCCATTACAAGTTCAAATAAATCTAATGAGTCAGCTCCTAAATCTTCATTAAATGTTGCTGTTTCCACAACCTTGTCTTCATCTACTCCTAATTCTTCAACAATAATTTCCTTAATTTCTTCAAACATTTTTTAATCTCCTTATTCTTTTATAATTGACTTTTTATTTTGCTTTTTGAAAATCTGTTTATAAAGAACTACTATTTTATGTTCCATGGGATTTTTTATTTTCAAAAGCAATTTTTATATAATCCGGCTGTACCGGTTAATAACTAATAAAAAATATTTTACGGCTTTAGTTACAACTGCCATTAACAAATTTCCAAATATGTTGCAGCAAGGGTTACTCCTGCACCAAAACCTGACATTATAATTTTGTCGCCTTTTTTCAGTTTGCCTGCCTTAAACAACTCATCCAGCAATATTGGTATGCAGGCAGATGATGTATTGCCATATTCTGAAACATTTGTTGGCACCTTATCCATACTGATTTTCAAACGCTTGGCAATCCCCTGACAAATTCTTAAATTTGCCTGATGCAAAACAAACATATCCACATCGTCACTTGTTATATTCATTTTTCCCATTAATTCATTAATACATTTTGGAACTTCTTTTACGGCAAACCTAAAAATTTCCTGACCATCCATCTTTACAAAGGTGTCTGAGCTTTCCTGACCATCTATTTTTTTATATGTACCTGAATTTTCCTGACCATTCATTTTTTCATATATATCTGAAATTTCCTGTTTTTCTTCTGTAAAAATTTTTCTTGGTCTTGTTGCGAACCCGTTATAACATGTAAGTGCTGAACCTTTTCTACCATCAGATTTCATAACAGTTTCAAAAACTGCAGCCTCGCTTGCCTTAACAATTGCGGCTCCTGCCCCGTCTCCAAAAAGAATACAGGTTCCTCTGTCACTCCAATCAACAATTCTTGACAAGCCCTCTGCTCCAATAATTAACGCTGTCTTCACTAAACCTGAATTAATATAACTTTGGACAGTATTGTATGCCATCATAAAACCGGTACAGGCTGTATTAATGTCAAAACAAAAAGCATTTATGGCTCCAATTTGTTCCTGAACAAAGCAGGCTGTATTTGGAAGAATCAAATTGGAAGATACTGTAGAAACCACAATAACATCAATTTCTTCTGGCTTAATTCCTGCATTTTCAACTGCTCTTTTTGCTGCCTCAGTTGCCATAGTAGCAGTAGTTTCATTTTTCATAAGGTGTCTTTGCTTAACGCCGGTTCTTTCCTCAATCCAACTGTCACTTGTTTCAACAATTTTTGTTAAATCATTGTTTGTAACTATATTTTCAGGAACATATGAACCTGTTCCAATTATTTTTCCAAACATATTATCCTTACAAAAAATGTTATTAACATTTTTTGTACTCCTTCCCTGTTACGATTTATTTAAGTCTTTCTTTTGTCTTAGAACGCCTACAGTATAGCCACCTAAAAATTAATGGTCAATAGAATTTGGCAAAGCTAAACAACATGAAAAAAAGATGTCCTGTAATGAACATTTCCTCTTGTTTTTGTTCATTATCGGACATCTATTTTCTGATTTGTCTATTAAATTTTATATTTGAGTAGCATTTTTATTTGCCCTTAGAGTGTTCTACATTTTACACTCCAGAAGCCTTTATTTCAAATGTTCCTTTGCTACTGCTTCTGTTTTTTCTTCATAACATTCAAATAAATCGTCTAACTCTTTCTGGTCCTGTTTCTTTGTAAATAAACTAATAATCGGTACAATAATCAAGCCACCAACCATGGCAACTACACCTGAGTTGATTGAAGACTTAAATACATATGAAAGAACTGTTCCCCAACCTGTTGTATCAATTCCCGCAAGTGTAATTACAAGCTGTACAACAGCAATTCCGCAACCCCAGATGAAACATACAATTGTCGCTGCTTTTGTAACGCCCTTCCAGTATAGTCCATACAAAAATGGTGCAAGGAATGCTCCCGCTAAAGCTCCCCATGAAACACCCATCATCTGTGCTATAAATGTTACTTCAGGATGTGCATCCTTGAAAATGGCAATTATTGCTGAAACAAGTATAAAGAAAACAATAAATAAACGCATTATTGTTACCTGTTTCTTATCTGACATTTCCTTCTTTGATGCCGGCTTAATTACATCCAATGTAAATGTTGAACTTGAAGTTAAAACTAATGATGAAAGTGTTGACATTGAAGCTGATAAAACCAAAACAATTACTACTGCAACCACTATTGCAGGAAGTGCTGATAACATTGTTGGAATTATTGTGTCAAATAAAGGCTTACCTGTTGCCTCATTAATTGCAATTTTATCGCTATATAATCTGCCGAATCCGCCTAAGAAATAACAGCCTCCTGCTACAATAATTGCAAATACTGTTGAAATAACTGTTCCCTTATGTATGTCTTTTTCACTTTTAATAGCATAGAATTTTCCAACCATCTGTGGAAGTCCCCATGTACCAAGTGATGTTAAAATAACCACAAATAATAATGCTAAAGGATCAGGTCCTAAAAATGCTGTGTAAGCGCCTTCCCAACCTGCATCTCCTGTAACTTTTGCAAGGCTCTTTGTTGCCTGTAAAAGACCACCGTTGTCCATTAAAACCGCACCAATAATAGCACAAATTCCAAATAACATAATGATTCCCTGAATAAAATCATTAATAGCTGTTGCCATGTAACCACCAAAAATTACATAGAATCCTGTAAGCACTGCCATTACCGCAATAACTACCCAATATGGAATGTCAAACACTAAACCAAATAAACTTGAAAGTCCATTGTAAAGTGATGCTGTGTACGGAATTAAGAAAATAAATACAATAACTGATGCAGCAACTTTTAAAGGTGTTGAATTAAATCTTTTTCCAAAAAAGTCCGGCATAGTCTTTGCATCAACGTGCTGTGTCATAACCCTTGTTCTTCTACCTAACACATTCCATGCAAGTAAAGAACCAATGAATGCATTTCCTAAACCTGCCCAAGTTGATGCAAGTCCGAAATTCCATCCAAACTGTCCTGCATATCCTACGAAGATAACTGCCGAAAAATAAGATGTTCCAAAAGCAAAGGCAGTAAGCCAAGGGCCTACTGAACGGCCTCCCAGAACAAATCCTGTAACGTCTGTTGCATGTTTTCTAGTGTAAAAACCTACAAAGATCATTACAGCAAAAAATACAACTAGCATAATTGAACATAATACTACTGTCATAATGTTCCCTCCATTAAAATTATTAAAATATATTCCGAGCCTTTAAAGCGTTAAACTTTAAACCGTTACGTTTTAAAGCATTAAAGTGATTATATAAAAAAAAAGATGCTTTGTAAATAACAAAGCACCTGTTAGCTATCAACTGTTTCCTTTTCCTGCTCCTATCTTCATGTCAGAGCACATCCACAGCCGACTTTTTTATATTTCTTTTATCCAACATCTACGTCTTCTATGCTGAATCTTATTAAATCTTTTCCACATAGACTGAACCTTAATATTATCTTCAAGCATTGGTCCTGTCTCAGCATATTTCATTCCATCTTCAATGGCTGCTTTTAGAATTTCCGTAATTAAAACTAACGGTAAGCCTTTCTTCTTATACTGATCTCTTACACCAACTAAATAAAGTTCCAATGTGTCAGGTTTAGAATATGGTGCATAAAGCAGTCTTGCCCATCCAAAAGGAAACAATCTTCCATGAGATTTTTTTGAAGCCTTGCCCATTGAAGGAACAGTCACTCCAATAGCAACCATCTCATCTTTTTCATTTACAAGTAATGAAATAAATCTAACATTAACCATTAATATGAACTGATGAACATACTTTTTAATCTGTGCCTCAGATAAATCCACTTCACCATATAATATCTTTGCAGTATCATTTACAACATCAAATATATATTTTATGTATTTTCTTAGCTGTAATCTGTTCTTAACTTTTACAATTTTGAGTTTATTGTCTTTTAAAACTCTCTCACACATTTTGTCAAAAACAGGTGGTATTTCATCCGGTATATCTATTCTGTTTTCAATCCAATCCACAGATTTTACATACCCAAGGCGTTCCATATGCTCCTTATAATAAGGTGCATTATTAATCGTTATGAATATACCATCATATTCGAAACCTTCAATAAGCATTCCTTCCTGGTCCTAATCGCAAAATCCCATTGGTCCATGAACTGCTTTAAGTCCCTTTTCCCTGCCCCAATTTTCAACAGCCTTAAATAAAGCCTCTGAAACTTCGTAGTCGTCAATAAAATCCACTCTTGTAAATCTTATTCTTTTTCTATCCCATTTCGCATTTGCCCTATGACTGATTATGGCACCGATTCTTCCTACACACTCTCCATCTTTGTATGCCAACCACTGTCTTGATTCAGCATACTCAAATGCCGGATTTTTCTTAGGATTAAAATTCGCCATTTCGTCTGAAATCAAATCAGGCATTGCCTGTGGCACATCTCTATACATTTTTTCATTGAAACCAGCAAAAGTTCTTAAATCTTTTCTGGTTTTAACTTCCTTTATTGTTACCATTATTTATCCTAAGTTTTTTCATTTATATCATTCTACTAACCAATAGTCTGCCATCAAACTATTTTAGCTTTCCTTTTATAATTAGAAAATTATATTCTTTCACCTAAACTTGTTATCTTTTTTCGATTTCTCTAATCATATCGACTCTTCTCTGATGTCTTCCACCTTCAAATTCAGCTCCAAAGAATTCATCAAGAATCATCTTTGCAAGTTCAACACCTACAACTCTTGCACCAAATGCAATGATGTTGGCGTTGTTATGCTGTTTTGTAAGCTTTGCAGAATATGGTTCGCTGCAAACTGCCGCAATAACACCAGGAACCTTATTAGCTGCTATAGAAATACCAATTCCTGTTCCGCACATAAGTACACCATAATCAACATCTCCGTTTACTACTGCACGACCTACTTCTTCACCCTTTGTAGGATAATCACATTTGATTATTTCACCGTTTTCATCATAACCTGTTCCATAATCTACACATTCATATCCTTTTTCTTTCATATATTCAACTAATTCATTTTTTAAATCAATTGCTGCATGATCACAACCAAAACCTATTTTCATTGTAAATTCCTCACATTTCTTATTATTAACAATCTGTTATCCCTAACTTTTTTATTCTACCTAATCTAAAAGTTCATGTCAAACTTTTATATTTGTATAATAAATAAGGTATTTCTACCACATTCCTAACTGAACTTTTTATGTAATATGAAATTATGGAGGATTTTCTTATTACATAAAAAAAGACATACCTAAAAAAATCAGGTACGCCCAAAGCTTTGAAAAACTTAAACATGCCGGTGACCGGAATCGAACCGGTACTGTGTTGCCACAACAGGATTTTAAGTCCTGCGCGTCTGCCAGTTCCGCCACACCGGCATTCATAACCAGCTAAAAGCTAATTATAGACTGGGCAGAGAAGGATTCGAACCTTCGAAGGCGGTGCCAACAGATTTACAGTCTGCCCCCTTTGGCCACTCGGGAATCTGCCCATAATAACTTAGAAAGCGCTTTTCTTTTTTTAATGAACTTTACATACTCGCATGTATAAGTTTATTGAAAAAGGAAAAGTCATTTGCGAAGCAAATGACAGTGAGCAAACAACGTTTGCGAACTGCTCTTCCCAACAATATACATTTATACCATAAATACTATAAAAGTGCAATTATTTTTTTATATAATAGAAATTTTCTCGAAATTTCTCTCTTTGACATACATTCTTCCAACCACTATACTTATAGTTACAAACAATCGTTATTGAAAGGGATTCTAAAATTTATATGAAGAGTAAGAAAATTATATGGGGAACTGTTTTGGTTATAGCTACTGCTATTTTTATTATTTGTTGCTACCTGCTACTTTCACAGGGAAGCAGCAACGGTGGAAATACAAAAAAATATTTGACCGAAACTACCTCTAGGCATGTCAAGAATTCAAAAGAATATGCTGACAGCCACAACATTAACTGGAAAAAATTAAAAAAATATAACTCTGACATATATAGTTGGATTTATATTCCAAATACCAAGGTTGATTATCCTGTTGTTCAGCCAACAACAGACAATGATGACTTTTACCTAAATCACAATATACAGAAGAAATCAGAATTTGCCGGTGCAATTTACAGCGAAATGCAAAATGCAACCGATTACTCTGATCCTGTAACAGTTTTATACGGGCACAATATGAACAACGGTTCAATGTTTAAGACTTTGCATAGTTTTGAGAAACCTGATTTTTTTAAGAAAAATAAATACATTTATATTTACATGCCAAGTCAAAAATTGACATTTAAAATCTATGCAGCGTATGTATATGACGACAGACATATTTTAAATTCCTTTGATTTTAGTAACAAAAGTGTTTTGGAAAAATATCAGAAATACACTCTTAATCCTGACTCAATGAATAAAAATACAAGAAAAGTTACATTAAATAAGGACAGTAAAATTTTAACTTTAAGTACCTGCACAAACGGTGCCGAAAACACAAGATATCTAGTACAGGGGGTTTTAATTAAACGTGAGCAAACAAACTAATGATAATAATATAAGCGACAATTCAAACATTGCTAATCCTAACGTCATTAAGGACACTAGGAATAATCTGGAATTTGATGTTGACTGGGAAACTGTTGAGAAAAATTATAAATACGACTCTCATCATCACAGACACCATAGACATCACAATTCGTCGAACTCAGATAAGCCTACAGACTTTAACAATAATAGCTCTACTAACGTAGATAAGTCTGAGAATTTTGACGCCAATGCTTCAACTAACAAGCAAAAACATAATAAGTTAAAAAAAGATGATCAAACTAATACACACAAACATAAGAATGTAAAAGATGATAATCAAACTAATAACCACAAGCATAAGAAGGCAAAAGATGATAATCAAAATCTTAAAAAGAAACATAAAAAGCTAAAGATTTTTTTGATTATTTTACTTTCACTACTTATAATTATTGCAATTGTTTTGGGAGTTTTAAATTATATTGGCAGGAAGAAGTTACTTAATTACAGAAATCTCCATGTTAATGTTCCATCAGGAATACAATATGAAGATGACGGGCGAATTGTATATTACAATGGACATACTTATGAATTTAATGACAATATTGCAAGCATACTTTTTATGGGTATTGATAATCGCAAACTAAAAGATAATGCAGTCTCTGGAACAGGCGGCCAAGCTGATGCTTTGTATCTTTTTACTTACGATACAAAGAGCGGTCATATAAAAGTGCTCAGCCTTAATCGTGATATCATGACTGACATTAGCCGATATGATGAGGGCGGTAACTACGTGGACACTGCAACTGCCCAGCTTTGTTTGGCATATGCCTATGGCGACGGCAAACAAACAAGCGCTGAGAATCAGGTAACTGCTACGGAACGTCTTTTATACAACATTCCAATTAACGCTTACTATGCAATTGATTTGGATGCCATAAAAATTTTAAATGATGATGTTGGTGGGGTTACTGTTACACCTGACTATACATTTGAAAGTTTCACAAAGGGGCAGACTGTTACCTTAAAAGGCGATATGGCAGAGGCATTTGTTCGTCATAGAGACACCAGCTTATTAGATGACAACCTTAGAAGAATGGATTGCCAGAAACAATATCTTACAGCTTTTGCCGGTTCCATTGTGCCTGCAATAAGAAAAGATTTCCACGTGTCTTTGGATTTATACAAAGATACAACAACAAATACAGTTACAAATATTTCTGCACCGATACTTACATATTTAGGTTGGTCACTGACTACAAACTATACCGGGTTAAATATACAAAGTACATCCGGGAAATATGTGGACTCCCCAAAAGACAGTTCTGCAGAATATAAAATTTCCAAGAAAAAACTTTTTGAAACTGTTTTGGATTTTTACTATAAACAGATTGATTAAAAGTATGACTTTGATTTTTAAGCGTATATATGTATAATAGAATAAGAAAAGCTTCACATTTTGTATAATGTGTAATTACGGAGGTAAAAACTATGAATAAAACTGCGAAAAAAAATATTATAGTTCTTCTAGCGACTTTAATATTTACATTGGCTTTTGCTACAACATGTTTTGCCAAAAGTAGTCCTACTGCTACAGTTATTCCAACTACTACAGTTAACCCAACTACTAAAGCACCAACAACAGTAAAGCCTACTAAGAGCAACGAAACAACTAAGAAAAAACAAAAAAAGCAAAAAACTACTAAGAAAGACGAAACAACAACCGGCTCAGGTAAAACAGGAAAGAGAAATCCTTCAGACATTTCTCCAAAAACAGGCTCAAATATTATAATCCCAATTGCCGGCTTGTTAGTAGCCGCAGGTGCAATTGTAGTTTCCAGAAAAGAATTAACAAATAAGAACTAAATAATAAATAACAGATAGCCATTAGTGGCAAATGAAGGAAATTCATAACTCAATAGAAAAAGCGAGAAAATAAAAAGGAATTCAGACAATAGAAATATGACTTGTCTGAATTCCTTTTTATTTATCCGCTTTTTCACCAGATTGTGAATTGTTATTTATTTGTTGCGGTAGATTGAACCACTATTTCCTTTGACTGTTAAGTTCAAACTGCCATCTTCTACTTCATAGATTATTCTTCCACAGTTATAGAATTCTCTACTTGATTCCAACAATCTTTCCCACTGTGAAACACTTCGTCCCAACTTCCAAACGGGAACGGAAATCTCTTTGTCTATGTCAGATGTGTTGATTACTGTTAATACTGAATCATTTTCATTAAAGCGACCATAACACACCAAATCGGTGTCAGCAATTAGCAACATGTAAGACCCGTCTTTTAATGGCTGATTCTGTTTGTGAACACATATTGCCTCTCTATAGAATTCAAGCAATTCTAAATCTTCCTTACCCCAAGGATAAGTTCTTCTGTTATCCGGATCTGTCCAACCACATACACCTGCTTCATCACCGTAGTATAAAGTAGGTGCACCAGGCAATGTCATCTGCATAATAACGCCCTGTTTAAATATTGCTTTATCTATATTTTCTGCTGCTGCTGCAGCTCCTACTGTACCGATTCGACCAACCATCTTATTTGTTCTCGTCATAAATCTTGAATGATCATGATTTGATAATTCATTCATTGCCACAAGAATTGACTGGTTCTGCATACGTGAAAGCTGATACTGCATTGTGTTATGGAACACTTCTCCGTTACCTCTCATGTATGGGTTTGCATTGTCAGAATGTTTATCAACACCTGTTAAAAACCATGTGACAGGGTCCATAAATGCGTCATAGTTCATTACCGTATCCCACTGGTCACCCATAAGCCATGAGTGTGCATCACCATAGTGCTCTGCCAAAATAATTGCATTAGGATTGGCCTGTTTAACTCTGTCTCTAAAACGCTTCCAGAATTTATGGTTAAATTCAGGGCTGTGTCCTAAGTCAGCTGCCACATCAAGTCTCCAACCATCAACATTAAATGGAGGTGACACCCATTTTTCAGCTATATGCAAAATGTAATTACACAACTTTTCACTACCCTCATAGTTTAATTTTGGAAGAGTATCAAATCCCCACCAACCTTCATAACTGTAATTATCAGGCCAGCTATCTGTGCTAAATTTAAAATAAGAATTATATGGGCTTTCCTTTGACTGATATGCCCCTGTTTCATAATCACTGTTTCCTTTATAAAGTTCCTCTCTGTCTAACCACTTGTTAAAAGAACCACAATGATTAAGAACTCCATCGATAATTATTTTAATTCCATGCTCATGAGCTTTTTCAACTAATTCTATAAATAACTGATTACTTGCCTCAAGGTTTCCCAAGTTAGTAGTTCTTGTTTTGTACTTGCTTGCTTTTTTATTATCAGTTGCGTAATCAGGTACAGTTTCTCCACCATCCACAACAATTTTTCCTAAATGCGGATCAACATGGTCATAATCCTGTGTGTCATACTTATGGTTTGATGGTGAAACAAAAATAGGATTAAAATAAATTACATCAATACCTAATTTTTCTAAATAGTCCAGCTTGTCAATGACCCCCTGCAAATCCCCACCGTAGAACTGTCTTGTTCCATCAACTGCAGGATTTTCGTTCCAATCCTTCACTGCTGTAACTGCTTTTCCAATATAAACATATTCATTGTCAACTACGTCGTTTGTTTTGTCCCCATTGTAAAAACGGTCAACCATTATCTGGTACATAACCGCTCCCTTTGCCCAATCGGGAGTTTCAAAACCAGGTGTCAATTCGAAATAACCATCATTTACAGCCTGTTTCATTATTCCAAACATATTATAAAAAATACAGCCTTCATTTATATTGCATTTAAAATAATACTGATACATCTTTTCACCGGCATCCAGCAGAGCTTCGAAATATTCAAAGTCCTCTGTAGTTTTTATTTTTGTCATCTGCAATTCATTTCCATTAACGCACACAAAGACACTACTAACAGTGCCTTTATTTGCTCTAAGAATGATGCTATATGTTTTTTGCTGTTCATTATATTTACAGAACTGCTTTGTTCCGTCATGAAATAATATATCTTGATTAACAAACATATTTTTACCTTCTATTCCTTATTAGAACAACGCTTCAAATTCTTCCTGATTAATCTTTTCTTTTTCTAACAATAATTTAGCTGAAGCATGAAGCTGTTCCATGTGTTCTTCAATAATGGCTTTCGCCTGTACATAACAACTCTCAACAATATCTCTAACTTCCTGATCAATTGCTGAAGCAGTTGCTTCTCCATAGCCTTTAGAGTGTGCCAAGTCTCTTCCAATAAACACATCATTGGAATCGTCATCATAGTTTATTAAACCTAGTTTATCTGAAAATCCATACTTTGTAACCATAGCCTTTGCTGTTGATGTTGCCTGTTTTATATCCTGCGATGCCCCTGTTGTTATGTCATCTAAAATCAGTTCTTCGGCAATACGACCACCAAGGCTTACCATAATTTCCTGTAACATCTTGCCCTTTGTAAGGAACATTTCGTCTTTTTCAGGAAGTGGCATTGTGTATCCTGCTGCACCTGCGCCTGTAGGAATAATTGAAACTGTGTGTACAGGTCCTACATCAGGTAAAACATGGAATAAAATTGCATGACCTGATTCATGATAAGCTGTAATCTTCTTTTCTTTTTCAGAAATAATCTTGCTCTTCTTTTCTTTTCCAATTCCAACTTTAATCATTGCCTGGTCAATATTCGCCTGTGTAATATATGGTTTGTCACCCTTTGCTGCCAAAATTGCTGCTTCATTTAAAAGATTCTCAAGGTCTGCACCTGTAAATCCTGCAGTAATTCTAGCTATATTTTCTAAATTAACATCGTCACCAATTGGCTTGTTCTTAGCATGAACTTCCAATATCTGCTCTCTGCCTCTAACATCAGGTCTACCAACTAAAACCTTTCTGTCAAATCGTCCCGGTCTTAAAATAGCCGGATCAAGAATATCAACTCGGTTTGTAGCTGCCATTACTATGATGCCTTCATTTACTCCAAAACCATCCATTTCAACAAGCATCTGGTTAAGTGTCTGTTCACGTTCATCGTGGCCACCACCCATACCTGTTCCTCTTCTTCTTGCCACTGCATCAATTTCGTCAATGAAAACTATACATGGTGCATTTTTCTTAGCCTGTTCAAATAAATCTCTAACTCTTGAAGCACCTACACCAACAAACATTTCCACAAAATCAGAACCTGAAATTGTAAAGAAAGGTACGCCGGCTTCTCCTGCTGTAGCCTTTGCAAGTAATGTTTTACCTGTTCCCGGAGGACCTTCTAATAAAACGCCTTTTGGAATACGTGCTCCCAAGCTAATATATTTCTTAGGATCCTTTAAGAAATCAACTATTTCTTCTAACTCTTCTTTTTCTTCTTCTAGTCCAGCAACCTTTGTGAAATCCATGTTTTTAATTTCAACAACCATCTTGGCTCTGCTCTTTCCAAAGTTTGCCATCTTGCCACCGCCACCTCCGGCATTGGCATTCATCATCATAAGTACAACAACCACAACAATACCTAACAAAATCATAGGTAACACGCTTGTTAAGAATACGCTGTCTCTACTTACATCAGGTATATATGGTTTTAATTTAATCTTATTGTTGTCTGCTTTTGCTTTGTCAATATCGCTAATAACTTTATTAACATCTGTTACATAAACAATCTTTGATTCATTTGAATTGCTTAACTTAATTACCAGCTTACCTGTAGGAACTTCCTTGTTTTGCTTAATTGTCAACTGCTTAATGTTGTTAGCCCTTAAGTCTGTTAAGAAATCACTGTAAGCATAATCATTGTTTACAAAGCTCTGGCTAAAACTGTAGATGATTAAGCAAACCAAAACTACAATCCCTAAAAAATAAAACTTAGAAAATCTATTTCTGCCTATACTGTTCAAATCTTCCTCCTCGCATTTCATAATTTGTGTCAATTTATATTAAAGTTCTACGATACCAATATATGGTAAATCTCTGTAGCTCTGGTCATAATCTAAACCATAACCTACTACGAACTTGTCTTCAATTTCAAAACCTACATAGTCAACATTCATGTCAACTTCTCTTCTGTCAGGCTTATCAAGTAATGTTGTTACCTTAATGCTTGCAGGATTTCTATCCTTTAGCATTGGAATTAATTTGCTTAATGTATTGCCTGAGTCAATGATATCCTCTACTACAATAACATCTAAGCCTTCAATGCTTTCATCTAAATCTTTTTTGATTTTGATATCGCCTGAGCTTTCTGTTCCTGAGCCATAGCTTGAAACACTCATAAAATCAAGTGTAACAGGAACAGTTAATCTTTTTGCCAACTCACATGTATAGAAAATACTTCCTTTTAAAATACAAACAAGTCTGATTTCTTTCTTTGCATAATCTTTGCTGATTTCTGCTGCAATCTCTCTAATTCTCTTATCTAATTTTTCTTCACTAATGTACTCTGAAATCTTGTGTATCATAATCCTTACTCCTTATTGTATGTGATTTTAATAATTCTTTTTGTACTATCTGTTACCTTGCACATCTCACTTATTCTATATCCAACAATCCACACAACATGATTCCCGTCTGCCAGCAACCATATATTGTTTCTTTCTTCCTGTGGAATTTTATTATCTATAAAATATTTTTTCAGTTTCTTTTTTACACTTCTTCCCGATTCACTTCCGCTAATTTCAATATAATCTCCCGGAAGTCTTTTTCTCAGTGTCAATCCCTTTATTTTATCATAATCAAACCATTTAGTATATAACAAATCAGGGATATTTGATTTGTCAAAACTTTCATTTTCCACTGTAACTGTAATCTTTTCTGTGTTAAAAATCTTACCGTCTTCAATAATCGTCTGCCTGTTGCTGTCTTTTCCTTCGTTATTTTCAGGTAAAACTTTCACACCTTCGTAGGTTTTGATTAACTTTAAGCCGTATGGTAGTTCCGATTTCTTTGAGACCTGATTTGACAATAACCCAATTACAATATTAACGTGATTAGCCTTTATGTCTTTTAGTCTACCAGTGTTTTCCAAAATCCACATTCTGACGACCTCCTGTAAAATTACAACATTAAGATCTTCTGCCGAATTAAGTAAAACATTATCTTTCACATAAATCTTATATGCCTTCTGTGCCTCACCGTAAATATATTCATACACCTGAGATAAATTTTCAGCCGCATTTACTATATTATATTCCGCTTTTTGATTAATATTTTCTTTTATATAGGGCATTAGCTTAAGGCGAATCCTGTTTCTGCTGTAATCTGTCTCTTTATTGGTGCTGTCAATACAGTAACTCAAATTGTTTTCCTGTAGATACTGCTCTATTTCATTTCTGCTACAGCAAAGTAGGGGTCTGATAATCTGCCCTCTCATTGGAGAAATTCCCGTTAAACCTTTCAGTCTGCTACCTCTAAACAAATTAAAAAGAACCGTCTCGCTGTTATCATTTAAGTTGTGAGCCACTGCTATTTTGTTTGCTCCAACTTCATTTGCCACCTGTTCAAAAGTGTTATATCTGAATATTCTTCCGGCTTCCTCCTCTGATAATTTCTGTTCTTTTGCCATTTCAGGTATATTTGCCGTCACAACTCTAAAAGGTATTTGCAAATTTTCAGCCATTTGTTCTACAAAATCTGCATCGCGTTTTGCCTCGCTGCCTCTGATTCCGTGATTTACGTGAACAACGTATAGCTTCAAGTGATACTTTTCTCTTAAGCTGTACAACACATGTAGCATACAGACAGAATCAGCGCCCCCGGAAACTCCAAGTAAGACGCTGTCTCCATCTTGTAATATTTTATTTTTTTCAATGTAACTTATCACTTTTTTCAACATAATTCTATGATACTTTATGGGTGTTTCGATGTCAAACTTTCAAAGAAGTAAAACTATTTTTATGACTAATTTATTAGATTTTCTCCCAGATTCCCGTACAAATAACTGTCATGTCATCTTCCGGCACCCCCTTTGACCTGGCTAATGCTCTGGTTAAAATCTCCATTGCCATTTGTTTTGAATTGGATGTTTTAATGTCCATGATAATTCTACCCATAGCCTCCTCCTTGTCAGGCTCATCAAGGGCATCTACAATTCCATCTGAAACCATGATTACAAAATCGCCATCGTACAGTTTTTTCGTTATAGTTTCCATATCCACTTCCTGGAATACTCCCATTGGAAGAGATGTGGACTTAATACATTCTACCCAGTTTCCACGTTTAATATAAGTACAGGCTGCACCTAATTTTAAAAACTGACACGTTCCTGAGTATTGGTCAATTAAAGCCATGTCCACTGCTGCCGGCTCCTGCCACTGATTTCCTGTTAGCATTATCGAGTTGGCAAGTTTCAAAGTTGTTCCCTCTTCAAAGCCACTGTCTATCATTTTTTCCAGCAAATCAATTATAAGTTCACTATAGCCCCCTGCTCTTTTTCCGGAACCCATACCGTCACATATACTCATAAAAGTCTGCCCACTGTTTAAATTCATAACAGCGAAATTGTCTCCTGAAACGTTCTCGTTATTTTTTGTCTGTCTGGCAGTTCCACTTATTGTCATAAAATTTACTTCTTCTAATAAAACATACTCATTGTAATCTTCCGTAATATTAACAATGCTGTCCATGGAAAGGCGTACCTTTTTGCCTAAAGCCTGACTTACTACCTTTTTAATTACATCTGATTTAACATCAGTTTTTTTCTTTTTTTTGGCAAAAAGTCTCACCTCTAACATGCCTTTACTATTTTCATTTATATAAATTCTTCTTGCTATAACTTTGTTTTCCCGTAACTTATGTTTTATATAATCGTCCATTCCTAGAATTGTTTTCTTTTCGCTGTAAATTGGTTTAGTGTAATTTTCCATTACTTTTGCCATTTCATTAAACTGCACAGCCATTGCTTCTCTTGTTTCCAGCAGTTTGTTGTACCATAAGTAATTTATTTTTGCCCGCTCCAGATATTGAATCTGACCGTTGGCACAACCTCTACAGGAACTGTTTGCAATCTCCTGTTCCACACAACCTTCCATGGATACGTCGTAATCCCTATCAATACCACTCATTCTTTTAAGCTCTGATGCAAGATTTTTAAATGCCTTTGAGGTCCGTAAAATACTTTCGTTTCTTATATCTTCCTGTTTGCTTATTGCCTCCTGCAACGACTTATGGTTTGGAACATAATCACTTACATATTTTATAAAGTATGTAAAAATTACTGTCATTGACCAGGTAAGCATTACAATTGGCACTAAACCGTATAAGTCAATTTTCATCATTCCGTCTATTGACCAGTCAACTGCCTCCACCAGCACAGTAATAACTGTGGCAATTACCGCCACCACGTATGGGTTATACTGATTGCTGATTTTTTTATACTGGGTTATGCATATACCGGTGGTTGCCATAATCGTGCCGTATTTCACTGCAACCATAAAACCACCGTTTATAAATATTGTGTACATCATAAGTGGCAATGTAACTAAAGGCACGCCTTTCATTTGACACAATGCCCCATACCAGCTTTCTCCTATTGTATAGTAACCAAGCATTGGCATTAAACAGGTTAATACACTCATGGCTATTATCAATATTGGTTTTAATATTTTTTGCATACCATCCCTCCTTGTTTTTTTCACAAGAAATAGTATACAAGCTCTGTTTATGTTTTTTTGTCAAAGCAAGGTATGATAATCGTTAGATATTTCGACATTAGATTGTTAAAATACATCCCTAGTGGAACGTATTTTTTTACAGAAGATTTTGAAAAAATTTCTTATAGAAAAAACCATATCAAAACTTTTGGTATTCCACTGGGTTTTAATATGGCATTTATAATTAATCGTTATTTAATTCTTTAATAAAATCATTTAATCTTCACTTATATTGTTAATTTCTATTCAATTTCAATATTGCTATAAGTTTTCAATTAAACTATAGATTATGTTTCCTAATATAGCAGCTAAAAATAATACTAAAGCTATTCTTGCTGCCCAAATTTGCGTTCTGCCTCTTTTTACTTTTTTCTTTTTTCCAAAGCCGTTTGCATTGATTATCTCTAATGCTTCTTTCCAGTCTTTGTCTTTTACAAGCACGCCTTTAGGTATCATAAAATCAGAACCTTTTATTCTAAGATAATCTCCAGCCCCGTCTGTGTATATTTGTGTATATATACCGTTGCTTTCTAAAAGCCCTATAAGCATTTGTAATTCTACTTCATCGTTTGTTTCGTACACCTGTTTCATCTCTTTAACCTCGTAATAAAATTTAACTATCCTATTGTTTAAATTATTAAATTCATATCAGATTCGCTAATATTGATTCTTCATTCTACTGATTTATTAATCTTCCGGCTTGAAAATTACTTCGTTAGGATATAATAAACCTAAATTTCTAGCCATCTGTTCTACATAATCATCTGTTTTAACATATTCTTCCTGATCCTTTAATTCTTCAGATAACTGTAGTTCTTTCTTATATTGATTCTTTAATTTTCTTTCCTGCTCTCTTAAATCAGCCAATGTGCTGTATTTGCTTATCATCTGTCCACCAATGACAATGCAAAATGCCACAACTACTGCTGATATAGCTATCATCATTCTTCTATTTTGAATACGCTTTCTTCTTGCGTTGCTTAATCTTCTTGTTGATACTTTTCTGTTTTCTGTTGCCATTTTCTCTTCCTTTTTTCTTTTTTAACTCTTTTTAGTTTATCTAATTTGTATAACTTTTGCAATGGTTTTAACATTTTTGTCACAATTCTCTTTACTTTACCAAACACGCAAGTGTTTAATTTTTTTAACATTTTAGAAAGTTTGGTTTTTACTTTGCACAGAAACTTTGCAACCCTGTCAACAATTTTTCTTCCAACTAACCATTCATACAAAGCCATTATGCCTAATGTAAAGATTATTGAAAAGAATCTAGGTCTGCCGTAATTGTATTTCAAGTATATATTAAACATAAATATTGCAGAAATCGTCCAATAAATAACATCCTGAATAATCATGGAAACAATTCCCACTTTGAAAATTCTTCTGCAAACCCGAACCATATCATAGCAGACAACTAAAACAAGTCCACCATACAGGCTCATTACAATAAGCAATGCTTCCTGAGAAATCTGCGGACTCATTATTCAAACATCCTCTTCAAAATAGACTTACTTTTTTCTCCATAATCCTTTACGTCTGAATAAACAATACTGTCAATTTTTCCTGAAATATTTACCTCGCCTTTTTCAATTGTAAGCTTAGTTACCTTTAGGTCGCTGCCCTTTATATGTACCATACCTAAATTTGATTCAAGTAAAACCTGATTCAAGTCGAAAGCCACTACGTCTTTAATCCCTGTCAAATTCATCTGCTTTCTATTGTCCATTGAAAGTTTGTGGGTTCTTGGTGTACTGCCTGCTTCCATATTAACCTCGAAAAGTTTTCTATATAATAATATATTAGGTTATGTGAGAAATATGTCTTGCAGTTGCATTTTAATCAATCTCTTTGTACATGTCTACTGCTTCTTCTTTTTTAACTGTTTCTTTTGTGCTTAAAACTTCCACCTTTACAGTTCTTTGACCAAACTGAATTTCTATTTTGTCTCCCTCTTTTACATCTCTTGAAGCCTTAGCCGGCTGTCCGTTTACCAAAACTCTTCCTGCATCACATGCCTCATTTGCCACTGTTCTTCTTTTTATTATTCTTGAAACCTTTAAAAATTTATCTATTCTCATGATATCTCCTTTTGTTCTAATTAATATTTTTAAATTTATGTGCTTAGAATATATATTTTTCTACTATTAGGTTAATTTTTATAATACAATTTTCCATATTATTAAATTTACATTTTAAAAAATAATTTCCTATTTACATATAAAAATAATACCGGAGATTTTTTCTCTCCGGCATTATTATAATATATGTTTGATTTTCTATAAAGACTATATTTATTTTTTGCCAGGATCATATAGGTTGTCATTCCAACCGTAATCCACTTTATGATTATAATAGTAAGGATTTTTATTATCTATTTTACTTAAAATTGTATCATAAAGATATGCGTGACCATTGTAGTTTGATGACAACACATTTTTGTAAAGGTAATTTGCAACTTCAGGTATGGACATTGTTACTGTATCCGTGCCGTAAATCAAAGTACCATCTTCTGCCACAACAAAACCTCTTACATGGAATGAATTTGTCATAACCTTTAGTGTGCCATCACTACCATAATATGAGTTGTTACTCATTGTTCTGACATACTTCATTGTGCCATCTTCTTTGCTTAATATTCCATTGTCTGTTGTCACATAGCCATATGTATAATCCATGTTGTTGTATTGCCTTGCTCCTCTATAGGTATATTCATTACCACTAATAGCCTGAGTATTTAGTATTGAATATGTGTTATCCAATACATCATCAGCCGAATTTCCTGAACTGTTAGGATCGATTGTGTATATTACCCCTGTATTTTTTACGGTGTAATTCTTTCCTGAAACTGTAATGGTCTGTCCAATATCAGGTGCTTTACAAATTGTTCTAAAGGCTACTTTTTTCTCACTTCCTTCTTCATCAAATAAAACTTCGCCCTTTGTGTTGTAATACCTATTTCCATTTGTTTTAATCTGAAATCCCTCAACTGTAATGCTGTCAGACTTTAACATTGTATTTTCTGACACAACTTCAACTTCATTTGATGTTGTTCCTTTTGATACCTGTTCATTTAAAGTTGCCTGTACAGTAACTTTATGCTTTCCTGCAGCCACATTTTCAAGCTTCACATTTCCATATGAACTTATTAATGTAAAATCTTTTAAATTCACAACATTGCCTGAAATATCATTTACAAATTTTAAGTATATAGTATGTTTTCCCTCTTTTAAAGGCTCATACAAGTCAATTGTTTTTGTAACATAGTCACTCCATGTTGCATTTGCAGTTGGTGGTGTAATTTTAATAGATCCAATAGGAACACTATCCATACTTTTATCATATACATAAATTGTACCGTTTGCATTTTTATCACATGAATAGTTAAAAGTGACAGAGGTTATAGGATTTGATGCTGAAATGTCTTTGTATTCTACCCAGTCACCATTATGGGTTCCACCTATATTTACCGGATTTCCATTGATGGTATCTTTTACTACACCACTTTGATTTGTATAATCTGTTGCCTTTATAACTGTACTGTCTGATTTTATATCAGACTTGGATATAGTTGCCACACTGGTTGTACTGTCATCAATATAAATGTTGTACTTTGTATCTTCAGCCATACCTGCCTTTGGATACCAGTTTACATCTATTTGGTTTAACATTCCATCAGCATTCACAAGGCTTACACTTTTAATTTTAGACTCTGCAAGATTGTCCACTGTACCCGGAAAATAACTTTTTACTTTGTCCGTTACATTTGTATTTCTGTCAACGCTTCCCTGATTTGACCATTTTGATAATATGGTTTCATAAGAATCATTTTCTACATCTGCCCAATACTTTTTAGTATCAGCATCGTTGCCGTTACCGTTTCCCGGAGTATTAAATAATCCCCAGTTTCCATATTGTTTTGTACATTTGTAGTTCCAAACTGTCCAACTTAAATTATTGTCATTTAATAATTTAACACCTTCACTCCATGAATCACTGTTTGACATCATATTAAATTCTCCAATATAACTTGGCACATTATAATTTGCACCTTTTATATTGTTGATTTTGCTCTGCATTGCAGCAACCTGTTTGTCTTTGTCACTGTAATCACTGTATAAATACTGATGATATTCGTACATTACGTTTGTCCAATCTTTATCAGAAGGATCGGGAAGAGTGTCTGCATCCCACACGGCTTCCATAATAATAACGTGATTGCGGTCAACTGTTCTTATCTTTTTGTAAGCCTTATCATATACATTCCACAATGTACTAAGTCTTTCGGCCTTTGTTCCGGTTACATCTGTCGCATTCATATAATCTGCCATTGGTTCATTAAGCAAATCATAACCTGCAACAACAGGATTATCTTTGTAATGCTGTGCAATTTTTAACCACATATCCAAATATTTTGCCTGATTTGTACTTGCATCTGTTCCAAAGAACAAATTTGAATTGTCCTTTTTTTGCTGATTTGTGCTTCCACCGTAAATACCTGAGTTGTGACTGCCATTTTGTGAACCATATGCACCATGCATATCAATAATTACATATATGCCATATCGACCTGCTGTTTCCACAAACCAGTCAATTTTATCAAAGGCATTGTCATACCAGTTGCCATTTTCATCAACAAGATTTCTGTACCAAATTGGAAGTCTGATACAATTAATGCCAAGTTTTGCACAATTTTCGAAATCACCGGTTGTCCAATAATTGTCTTCATATGCACTAACAAGATTTTTTGCCTTTTCACTGCCAAATCTGGAATTTAAAGTATCCAGAATGTTTTTCTGGCATCTGATATTTCCACTTGAGTTGTCATCAGTTCCACCATATGTTGCACACAGCCAGATTTCCTGCAACATATAACCACCTGCATTTACTCCACGCAAATGCACGATATCACCATTGTCATTTCTTAACTGCTTACCATCTGCTTTTATAAATCCGGGATAGCTTTCCTTTGTGGTAGAAACTGCTTTTACTCTTACACTACCCAGCTGTGGTATTCCTGTTATTACAAAAGAGACGGCAAGTATTATTCCAATTATTTTCTTTAATCTTTTCATAAATTTCTCCTAATTTCTAAACAAATTTTCTTAAAATTCAATTGGAAGGGTCCCACCTGGAACATCAGGAGTGGATTCCCATTCTCTTGTAACTATATCTCCCGGTTTTTCGTTTGGATTGGTAGTTTCAAAAAATGATCCAGAGTCCATAATTTTTTCAGACACCTCAAACTTTGTCACTATCAATTCCGGTGTCTCATAAACTTTTGTTTTTTTCATTTCCTTCACCTCATTCTTTACTACTTAACATAAATTCCATTGTCCCATGCATATTGAACTTTTTTATAATAGCCATTATATTTGCCCTGTTTTTCTGTCTGATTGTATATCCAATCATTTATATCTGAATAAGAAGTTCCTGTTTTGTTATTTAAGGCACTTAACAAATCTTTCTGCTCCTCACTTGTAAGTGTTGCCGGAACAAATTCTTCCCTTTCCTGATATTTTCCTTTGTACTCCTGCTGACAATATACATAATTGTTCATGTCCTTGTACAATTTATTTAATGTAGCATAGTATGGATTTGATGTACTTGTTACATTTAAGGCCTTCATCATTGATTTTAATATATCAAGTCTGTTGTTGTTAATTGTCACAAGATTTAACACATTATTGTATAAGAAATTATGTCCCTTCAATGTACTCATTTTCTGGTTTTTATACAGAGAATCTGCTATCTCATACATATTTACAGTATAAATGTTATCTCCATATTCAATGCTTCCATCTGCCATTAATGCATATGCTCTTACAGTAATATTTTCCTGTAATGTGTAGAACATATAATCAAGACATTTAAAGGTCAGTCCATAATATTTCCAATACTTTGTGGAATACTGTGAATCACTCTTTGTACTCCAGTCAGGATATATTCCGTTTTCTGTCTCTTCATGTACCTTTATTGTCTTATTATCAGCCTTATCTATTGTCATCATTTCTTCAAGTTCAGCTCTTGTTTTTCCATCGGTAGCGTTTGCTATTGCATAAATCACACCAAACTTGCTGACTTTTTTTGTTTTAATTGTATTTCTACTTACACGACATACTACTCTGAATGATGGACTAAACTCTGACACACCACCTGAATCCTTATTACCATTCATCTGGAAGCCCTGTACCTCAACATCTCCTAAATCATTGTAAACATTGTTGCAAACAAGTTCCTGATCTGAATTAACACTGTCAATGCTTATGATTCTTCCATCTGTAACCTTAGAGTCTTTCTCCCATGAAGTTACATAATAATCATCGCTGAAAATCGTTGTATTCACATCTCTCTTCTTACTGTAATCGTCTTCTGAAACAGTTACCTTACAATTGTTGTATACATAGAGTTCTACCTTTTCTGAATGTTTAAGAGCAAATGTATACTGTCCTGTTGCTGTACTTTTAAGCTTATTATCTATTATTTTAGCTGCATCTATGGTATTTCCGTCTTTTTCTATCTTAATACTAAAGTTAAATGACTTATTTTTCTCGTTATCATCTACCATATTTCCGGAAACATTTTTGCTAATGGTAATTTTTCGAATAGGGTTATAAATATTAATAAAATTAACTGAATTGTCTGTTCCCGCTGAATACGTAAACGTTGCTGTATATGACAGGTTATCTATGTTTATTTTATCTTTTCCAACAGCTTCCGGTGTTCCATTTTTATCAACTGTTTCCAAATAGTATGGTAAATAGTTATTTTTTACGATAATTTCTTCAACAGTATATGGTTCTCCGACATTCAAAGTTGTGCCATCAAAAGTCACTGTATCAAAATATCCTTCAACTCCTCCACCACCTGGTTTTTCAATTTTAGTAAACTTATCTTTGTTCATTGGATGATCAGGCTCAGTCGACTGTAAAACTTCGCCTGCTTTGTTTTTCAGATTTACAATTACGCTATAATCGTTAGGTAATTCTTCAAGTCCCTGTATTTTTACATTGGCAACAACTACACCACTCTTATAGTAGAGTTTTAATACATTATGGTTATAAGCTACTGTCATGTTTCTGTCTTTATCATCCACATAAAATGCCTTACTTCCATCATTATTTTCTCCACTGATTTTTGCATCGTATAAAGTATAATCGCTTACTGCCCCCGGTGCCGGTATGCTTACTCTGTCATAAGGGTTTACTGTGCCTTTAACAGTCAAACCATCATTTTTTACTCCATTTACATAATACTCTATAACATAATCCTTTTTCTGCTGGAATTTTACATTATCAAGTAAACTTCCCACAGTCATATTCGGTGTATCACCGTCATTTCTCTTTGCACCACCTGCTGATACGAAGAAAAATCTTGTAAGATAATTATTTTCTCCGGAAGGAACATTATATATACCGTTATGATCATTCCACTGCCCTGCTGTTTCCTTACTTGTAACTTTCCACAACGTAGCAGTAACTCCATCAGGCAATTTAATTGTTGTACCTTTTGTGCCTTCCTGATTAGTTGTAATAGCCTTTACATCACTACGTTCGATTAATGCCTCAATCTGTTTGGATGTTGTATAATTTTGTGCACCATTAGCTGACATTGCAACAACATACATACTATTCTGGCACCAACGTCCTGCATAATCTAAGTCCCAATAACACTCTGACTTTGGTGTTGTTAAAATATCCTGATATAATGCACCTACATTTTCACAGTTAAGCTCTGCAAACTGGTCTCCATGAGCATTGTTTTTATACATTTCATCCTGTGTTACGGAGAACTGGGATACCTGTTCTTTTTCTCCTGAGGTTTTTAACTTTCTTCCATTTACAATTTCAATATCATGTCCTACACGGTTACTATTTGGCCCGTTAGTCCATCCCGGTGCTGTTGTTTTCCACATTAAACCTTCATATCCGTTAGGATACTGCTGTTCATCTTCGTTTATATTAAACGGAAATACCCTGTTGTCTTCATCTGACGAAAACATTGCCGGATACTCAAAATCTCCATTTTGAATGTCGTTGTAATATTGAACTTTATATGGATGTGACCACTGGGTTGTTCCTTCTTTTCGTACACGATAATACTGTCCACCGCCTAAGTCATGAGCAACATTTACCACATCATTTTTAATACCATTTCCACTTCCACTAAGAATTTGCAAATCATATCTCTTTTCAGAAACATCACTCCATGTATTTCCATCGACACTCTTTTGCCACTGATATGTAGCTCCATTTTCAGGATTCTTTACACTAAGACTTCCGCTTTCACTTAGTTTATCCTGTATAATTAATGATGATTTCCATATTCTTACTTTATATGTAAGGCTAAACTTTGGACTAGGATTTTCATTTTTTAATTCTGATTGATTGTAAATCTGACATCCTATTTCTGTCTCTACATAATCTTTATCTCCAAAATCAATGTTATCAGGCATTATATACTGCACCGTGGCCTGCGCCTGTCCTTTATATTTTGCAATATTTTCATCATGACTTGTAGCACCCCACAGGTTCTTTCCTGAGTTAGATGACGACCAGCATATCGTGTGTTGTGATAAATCCAAATACAAATCTCTTGGATTTGCATAGAAATACATACTCTGACCGGGTTCATATACCACTTCATATGTATCACCACTGCCAATAACATCACCCTGTACAAGGCTACTGTCAATCAATCCGTTATTTTCTGTATTTTGCAATTTTGAAACAGGATATATTCCATACGTTTTCTTTGCCTGATTGCTCCAATAATCTTTCTTTGCTACTTCAGTTCCCCATACTTCAAATTCATAAATTGAAACTCCCCAGTTGTTGTCTATGATTTTTGCATCAGCATACAATCTTATATACTGTGTTTTCACATCATCCATATGGATACTGTTTCCAAATTCCAGATTGGCATAATAATTCGATTTCTGAATTTCTGTTGAATCTCCCGGTTCAGTCCAATCCTTTATGGTTTTATAATCTTTCCATGTTTTTCCATCATCAGAAATCTGTATCCTAAAGCTCTTGGGATATGCCCTTTCAAATTTTAAATCAACAGAATCTATTCTGCATTGTTGTCCTAAATTAATTTCATACCATGGATTGCTATCTGTCTTAGGTGCTCCCCATCTTGTATTATCCAATCCATCTACTGCATTAGCAGGATTTGAAGTTTCAGCACTACTATCCGAACTGCTTACCTTTACTTCTGCATTTAGAGCAAGATCAGACAATTGTCCTTTTATTTTTGTTCCATATATCCTTATATCTCTTATGGACATTGCATTGTGAAATGCCATGTTAAGACATCGTACTTTTACATATCTTGCTTTTCCAAGACAAACTCCATCTGATTCATATACCTTTTTATCAACATTATCTGCTTTAAAACCTCTTACTGTTCTCGCCACAGTCCAATTGGTTTTGTCCTTTGATACAAGAATCTGGAAATCATTTGGATATGCCCTTTCAAACATAATATTCACTTTTTCAATTTCATACAATTTTTCTAAGTCTACAATCAGATAAGCCTTGTCACCTTCTTCTTTACTTGCCCATCTTGTATCCTCATCTTCATCCACTGCATTGGAACCATCATAACCACTCTGAGAACCTGATACTTCAACATTTTTTCCATATGCTAAATCACCATCTTCAGGCACTCTTTCCAATGTAAAGTAATCCACATTTACCTGTTGCCATGCATTACTTTCTGCATAAGGAATATTTGCAGCCCCAGTTATGTCTATCACATTTACACCTCTGTTCAGCGTCACTTCGGTAGTTATTTTCTTTACTGTAGTCCATCCGCCGGTTGTAGGTGCTGATATACTTTTCCAGTCACCGTCGTTTACACTATTTACTCTACAATCTATATTTGTATCCTTATTGCTTCCTGATGCATATGCCACTGTCAGCTTATACGTACCGGGATGTTTCACATCTACATAAGATGTAAGATATGCTCTTCCATTGTCAGGCCATGCATTCATTCCACCTACAGCCAGATTGTTTGAGAACTTTCCATCTGCCTGAAGAGTGTGTTCTGTTTCTGCATCTCCCTGAACAAATCTATGTGCATTTTCTGCTTCGTGTATGTCTCCTGAATCTTTTACTGTTTCAGGTTCATATTCAAACTGGAACCAGTCAAGATTACACACTGCTTTTGAGCCAGATGCCACAAATTTCAAATAAATTTCGTGATTACCTGATGGTATGCTGATGGCCTCTGCTGTGTCAGTATATTTACTCCAGTCACTGCCTGTTGAAGATGTAGTAACTGTGGCAGCCGGAGTCCCGGACATAGTACTGTCATCAACATATACTTCTACTTTTCCACCATTTCCATCTCTTACACTGTTTCTCAAATAAATTTTTGAAACTTTTCTGTCAAAGTTAATATTGTATTCTGTCCATTTTCCATCTGTAAGACCACCAAGATTTTTTCCGTCTACAAAGCTGTCGCTTTCTCCTTCAACTTTTATATCCCCTGAACTTTCATTAAAATCTTCAGCCTGAATTTTATTTCCTTTTAAATCTGTATCTAAAACACTGTTAAATGCTTTTTTATTTTCACCTTTATATGTTAATGAAAAACTATCTATATTTAACCATTCATCATTTACGTTTTTGCCATCTGTTCTACCATGTTCAGTACCCTCTACCCATTTCCAAACAGCACCTGATATATCAATCTTGTTTAATCCTTTTCGTAATTCTATCTGCATAGTTACCCTGTTGGTATTTTCCCAGTTAGAATCCACACTGCTGATGATTTTTGATTTCCATTTGTCGTTATCACTGCTGTTGATTCTGTACTGAAGCAGTGTAGTCATTGTTCCGGCATACTGAACTTCAAACTGATAGTATCCTGCATTTTCTGCTTTAACATATGTAGTCAAATAAGAACGGTCACGTTCAATCCAAGTGTTCATGCTGCCCACAGCCTTTCCACCTGAATACTTATCAGAACTTTGCACAGTGCTACTCTGTGCTGCTGAACCTCTTACAAAGGCATGTGCATTCTCTGCTTCGTGTAAATCAGCTGTGTTGCTTATACTTTCAGGTGCGAATTCAAATTTAAAATAATCCAAATTGCACACATTTCCTTCAGCAGTTACAAATTTAAAATATATTTTATGATTACCTGATGGCACAACTACTTCCTGTGAAATATCAGTATAGTTGGACCCTCCACCTGTTGAATTTACGTCAATTGATGCTACAGGAGTTGTAGACATTGTACTGTCATCAACGTACATCTGTATTCTTCCACCGTCATTACTGTTTGCACTGTATCTTAAATAAATTCTTGAAGTTTTTCTGTCAAAATTAATATTGTATTCTGCCCATGTGTTGTTTGTAAGGCCACCTAAGTTCTGTCCACTGGCATTTTCATTAGTCTCTACTTTTATATTGCTGTCTATTTCATCAGCATTTTCTGCTTCTATTATATTTCCAATAGTTTCTTTATTTCCTACCCTAAACTGGTTAAATGCCTTTTTGCTGTATGATTTTTCCATGTCTGTGCCGTACACACCTACTTCATATAAAGACATTCCACCATATTGTCCGCCACCATAATTTGCCCCTTTATAGCAACGCTGTACTGCTTGTACCTTAATGTATCTGGCACTTACACTTCCAAATTCTATATTGTCTACTCTATTTCCATTGGTTGCATTGTTTTCGTATATTCCTATGGCATTTACAGTTGTAACCAAACTATAATCTGTGCCGTTAACCGATTTATATATGTTATAAACTGTTGCATTTGCAGCTTCCCAGCTTAAATATAATTTTTCAACACTATAGGTCTCTCCTAAATCAACAACGTAATATGTAGAATCACCATTTGTTGCAGACCATCTTGTACTTTTATCATTGTCAATTGCTGCTTTTGGTGTACGGTCAATTGTTTCCTGACCACTTGCAGTTGCTGACACACCATTATAACGTGTGTAGTTGTAATATCTGCTATCTATAATATCCTGAAAAGTTTCACCTTCGGTTGTTTTTTTGAAAGAGCCTGTGGCTTCCACCGCTGATTCTCTAGTTGCTTTTACATCTTTTCCAAAAATGCCCACATCCCAAATGGATATTCCATATCGTCTGTTGTTTGAAGAATCTGTTATGTATTTTTCTCCTACATCTGTAATTCTTACATATCTCCCAATAACGGTATTTTTCAGTGATAATGTATCTATTCTGTTTTTTGCTGTAGTATAATCATTTAGGCTTATTGCTGTAACAGACTTAAATAAAACTCCATCGTTAGATACCTCAATTTTATAGTCAATTGAGCTTGCAACTTCCCAGCTTATATTTATTTTTGAAATTTCATATGACTGTTTTAAATCAATTGTAATGTAATGACCTTTTGTTTTATCTTCATTTGCCCATCTTGTATCAGCACTGCCATCAATTGCATTAGTTGCCACGTAGTCACCTGTCTTATCATCTGCCACTGCTGATGCACCATATCTTACATAGTTATACAAATCTCCATCTTTTTCAGAGCTATACCCTGTTTTAGAGTCATCAGCAATAACTGCTGTTACATTATTGGTTGCCATAATGGCCGCATCTGCCTTAACATTTTGTGGCGTAATAGTCACTCCTGTTAAAACCATGGCTACCGACAAAATCACGGCTACCGCTTTTTTCCAAAATAAACCTTTCAATTTTCTCTCCTCCTAAAGTTTTTTCCTCTGTTCATTTTTTATTTTTTTACTAACATATATACCAAAATTAGGCTGTTTGCATATATAATCCACGCAAACAGCCTTTGAATTGTTTAATTATTATGAATTTTAACTTTAATTTCTGTTAATGTCAAATACTTCCCATGCTCCGGCAACAGTTTCACTTGTAGCAAAAAGTTTACCACCGTCGTTTAAGTTTGCCTGAACATATTTTCCATTTGCCAATGAGTAAAGTGCATACTCTCCATCTGAAATCTTTTCAATAATGAATTTCTCCCATGTACCTATACTTCCACTTCTAGGTAATAACTGATTTTTCTCATCTATTACTGCACATACATACTTTCCATTGGATACGGATCTCAGGGATACTGTTCCATCATCGTTATTTACAATCTGGAATGTTTCCCATGCACCTCCACATGATGAACGGTTTGCCACTATTGTTTCACTTCCACCATTTTCTGCACAAACTACCTGTCCGTTTGCTATGGATGTAATATATGCATTTGAATTATTAAAATCTGCCTTTTCTACTTTTTCAATTACGATCGCTGAAGTTTTATCATTAAAATCTCCAAGGCCTGATGCATCTGTGAATAATGTTTTTTTACTTCCTGCAAATCCTGCATCGTTATACAATGTAACTTTGTAGCCATCTGCTACCTTAATTGAAGAAATCTGATCATTTTTAATTCCCTTAGAAATCATTGTGCCATAATCATATCTTCCTTCACTTAATGCTACAGACCAACCACTGTAATTTGAATTTTCATAAAATGTTGCTTTTGCAGAAGATGTCTCATCTCCCAATTTTTCAATATTAAATGCTTCCCAGGCTCCTGCTATGGAATCACTTCCGGCTATTAACTTGCCTCCGTTATCCAAGTCCGCCTTTACATATTTTCCGTTTTCTGCACTTCTAATGCCGTATTCACTGTCATTTATTTTATAAATTTGGAATTTCTCCCATGTACCAACGTTATCACTTCTTGGAACAAGTTGATTTTCTTCATCTAATACTGCACATACATATTTGTTATTTGCATCTGCTTTTATGCTTACTGTTCCGTCATCATTATTTATCAGATAAAATGTTTCCCATGAACCGCCATAGTTGTCTCTGTTTGCTACTATTGTTTCACTTCCACCATTTTCTGCTGCAACATATTTTCCATTTGCAACAGATTTGATACTGTATTTTCCATTTGACAATTTAACAGTATTATATGTAACACTTGATGAGCCATTCCACTTTTCAATTTTAATTGATGAAGTTTTGTCATTCATTTCATCACCAACATATGATGCATCACCTGTAAATGCCTTTGATGTTCCATTAAATCCTTCATCATTATATAATGTAACTTTGTAACCTGAATTTACTTTCAATGATGATATAGCGTCATTTTTAATACCTTTTGCAATGATATCCCTATAATTATATGTACCTTCCGGTAATGAAACTGACCATCCACCATAGTTTGAATTTTCATAGAATGTTGCTACATTATCATTTGTTGTATCACCGACTTTTTCAATGTGAAATGCTTCCCAGGCTCCTGCTATAGAATCACTTCCGGCTATTAATTTGCCTCCTTTATCCAAGTCTGCCTTTACATATTTTCTGTTTTCTGCACTTCTAATGCCGTATTCACTGTCATTTATTTTGTAAATCTTAAATTTTTCCCATGTACTAATGCTGTTGCTTCTAGGTGTCAATTGATTTTCTTCATCTAAAACTGCACACACATATTTGTTATTTGCATCTGCTTTTATACTTACTGTTCCATCATCATTATTAACAATATAGAATGTCTCCCATGAACCGCTATAGTTGTCTCTGTTTGCTACTATTGGATCACTTCCACCATTTTCTGCTGCAACATATTTTTCATTTGCAACAGCTTTGATGCTGTATTTTCCATTTGGCAATTTGACTGTGTTATATGATGTTGTAGTTGATGTCTGATTGTTAATCTTTTCAATTTTAATTGATGAAGTTTTGTCATTCATTTCATCTCCAACATATGACGCATCACTGGTAAATTCTTTTGATTTTCCTTTAAATCCTTCGTCATCATATATTGTAACTTTGTATCCGTCACTTACTCTAAGTGATGAAATCTGATCATTAACAATTCCTTTTGCTAAAATATCTTTGTAGTCATATGAACCTTCTTCTAATGAAACTGCCCTTCCACCATAATTTGAATGTTCATATAATGTTGCCACACCTGATGTGCTGTTGTTATCACTATCATCTGTTGTGCTTCCACCTGTAGATGTTACTGTTCCCGAAAGATATGGCTTTACCAAATTGTAAATCTTGTCATTTTTCCATCCGTTTGCTGTACCTACAGCTGACCATTTATTTTTAATTGTGTCTGCTGAGTCGTTATAAATATCAACTTTTTCAGGGTTATGATTATAAATACCCCATGAGCTGTTTCCTGTAACTTTGTATGACCATGTTGTCCAATGCCATCCCTGACTGTTGAAAGTTGACATTGCTGCCTTCCAGCCTTCTGACTGTTCGAAGCATGTAAACTCGCCTACAAATGTTGGCACTCCATAATTGTGATTTGCAATGTCTGAAACTTTACTTGAAAAGTATGACTTCTGTGCATCACTGCTATTTTGTGCACTCCATGGATAGTAATGGTATTCATATGCTACATTTGTCCAGCCATACTGTGAAGGTCTTGGCAAATTGTCTGCATCCCAACATGATTCCATTATAATAATATGATTGCTATCCTTTGAACGGATTGTATTGTAAATTTCATTATAAAAATCCCAATGTAAACTATATGTTGCAGCTGCCTTAATTCCCGGTTCATTTAAGATATCGTAAGCTGCAACTGCCGGATTGCCTTTGAAATGTTCTGCAATCTTTTTCCATAAATTTAAAGTTTTATCTTTATTGCTCTGATTGTAATATAACTGTTTTCCATCATTAATCTCTCCTGAATGATCCATACCATTTTGAGAACCAAATGCTCCGTGCATATCTAAAATAACATACATACCTCTCTGGCTACAGTTTTGTACAAACCAGTCTAATCTGTCAAAAGCATTAGATTTAAGATTTCCATTGTCATCACAAAGATTCATGTATGTAAATGGTAATCTTATAACGCTCATTCCCATTTCTGCACAATTATCAAAATCCTGTGTTGTCCAATAATTATTTTCGTATGTTGAGACCAACTCATCTCTCTTTGATGTTCCAAATCTATTTGCCAATGTTGTCATCATCGTCTTCTGGTCAGACGCATTGGTTGGATTCATCCAGTTTTCCTGAACAAGCCATCCTCCTGCATTGGTTCCTCTTAAATAAACAACATCTCCTGTTCCTTTTTGTTTTCTTATCTGTGTTCCGTTAACCTTCAAAAAGTCATTACTTCCAAGAGCCTCTCTGGCACTAACCTGAGTAATGCCTGTAATTTTTCCTGAAATAGCCATGCTAAATGTCATTGCAAATACCAATAACATACTAACCAATTTTCTAACTATTTTCATAAGTACCTCCTTATTAATACTATCAAAAAATTTTCGCCTATTACGTTATTAATATTCTATGTCGTAATGTTATCGGTATCAAGTCTTTAAATTTTAGAAAAATTGTTTTTTTTTAATTTTTCAAAAAAAGATACCTTTTTTCTGATAATAGTATGTTATTTATACATTTTCTAAAAATGTATAAATAAAGAATAGTCCCATACCTGACAAAGAACATTATAAACTTGGGTTACCCCCATGCTTCACAAAGAGCCGCAAAAAAAGACCACTACCTATTTAGTGATCTTTTCTATATTACTTAACAATATTTATCGATTAGTTAAGTTCTTTCTTTAAAGCTGCTCCAGCTTTGAACTTAGGAACGTTAGCTGCTGCAATTGTGATTTTTTCCTTTGTTGCAGGATTGATTCCCTGACGTTCAGGTCTCTTTGATACCTCAAAAGTTCCAAATCCAACTAACTGTACTTTATCTCCTTCTTTCATAGCTTTAACTACAACATCTGTGAAAGCCTTAACTGCCTTAGCTGCATCTGTCTTTGATAATCCAGCTTCGTTTGCAATAGCTTCTACGAATTCTGTCTTGTTCATCGTATTTCCTCCTTGATAAATTCTGCGATACATCTACGCGACACATACGCGCGTATCTATAAGTTATATACTCTATTATACAGTTTTTGTCAAGATAAAACCCGTTTTTTATGGTCTTAACCCCTTTATTCAAGGGCTTTTTGACGAATTATGAGAGTTTTCATTTTCACTTTAAGTCAAATTAAGATTCCATTTGTCTTCCAAGGAAATCTGCAGCCACCGATACAAGCTTTTTTTCCGTGTCACTAACCTGCTGTTTTTCTGTTTTTGACATCAAAACCACGCTCCCAATAACATCACCTTCACATATTATTGGAAAAATTATTTGTCCCATATGAGAAACATCCTGTCCATCAATTATTGTTATTGTTTTTACATTATCAGTGTCTGTATTAACAGTTTTTCTTTGTTCCATAATTTCCTCTAATTCATGGCTTATTCTTCTGCCAATATATTCTTTTTTCACACCGCCTGATACTGCAATAACCTGATCTCTGTCGCTAATAACAACATAACAACCGGATACTGCTGCCAGGCTCTCCGCATACTGTTTTGCAAAAGCATCTATTTCTCCGATTGGCGAATATTTTTTTAAGATTACTTCTCCATCCCTGTTAGTAAAAATTTCCATTGGATCACCTTCTCTAATTCGAAGTGTCCGTCTAATTTCTTTTGGCACTACTACACGCCCTAAATCATCAATTCTACGAACAATACCTGTTGCTTTCATTATTACTTCCTCCAATTTCATATTCAAGCAAAAGCGATTTTCACTCTTTTGCTATATATTAGTTTTGGAGTTAGTATGTGGAAGACACAGAAAATTATTCTTTTCTTTATGTGCATTTCATAGATTATGTATGAATAAATTATTTTTTATATATTTAATCAAATACTCTGGTCGTAGAACAGAAAGCCCGTTTGCAACAGTCTTACCCTCCAATAAAATTTTATAGTAATCATCATTTAGCAAAATAGCTTATAACAAAGATTTGTTTTAATTTTTAAAAATGTATATCTTCCTTGAACAACTAACGGTAGCTTATCATTTAAGTATTTAATTTCTTTCATTAAAACATTTTGCCGTAACGTCTTTTCTAAAAACTTATCTGTTCCCATAACACAAAAAAGATATCGGTCTCGCAACCGATATCTTTTTTACTCTAACCTACAATAAATAAAAGCATTCCAGCAATCACTAGCAGAATACATGCAATTACATCCAGTAAGTTTAATTTTGTATGTTCTTTTTTGTATTTTTCTAAATTATCTACAAGCCATAAAATTGCTGCCACTTCCATCAAGCCCCACTGTAGTCTTTCAATATCAACAGCAAAGCGTATTACTAATGCTAATACAAATAATATTGTAGGCACAATTTCAAATATAATCTGTTTAGATTTTTCATTTAATTTCATGCTACGACCTCTTTCTTCTAATTAAGTTTTTAGACCTGATTAGTTTTAGCCACTTCTTAGATTACTTTTGAAAGGAACTGTTTTAAACGTTCATTTTTTGGATTATCAAAAATTTCACTTGGTGTTCCTTCTTCAACAATCTTTCCGTCTGCCATAAAAATTACTCTTGAGGCAACTTCTCTTGCAAATGCCATTTCATGTGTTACAACAGCCATTGTCATGCCCTGATTTGCCAGATCCTTCATTACTGCTAGAACTTCGCCTACCATTTCCGGATCAAGGGCAGATGTAGGCTCATCAAAAAGCATAACTTCAGGATCCATGCAAAGTGAACGTGCAATGGCAACTCTCTGCTTCTGTCCACCTGAAAGCTGTGCAGGATATGCCTCTGCTCTGTCAGCCAGATTAACTACATTAAGAAGTTCCATAGCCTTCTTCTCAGCTTCTTCTTTTGACTTCTTTAATAACTTCATTGGCGCTATTGTCATATTCTTTAAAACTGTCATATGTGGGAATAAATTAAAATGCTGGAAAACCATCCCCATTTTCTGTCTGTGTAAGTTAATATTTACATTTTTGTCCATTAAGTTTACACCGTCAAAAATAATTTTTCCATCTGTAGGATGTTCTAAAAGGTTTAAAGTTCTAAGAAGAGTTGACTTACCACTTCCTGATGGTCCAATAATAACCACAACTTCACCTTTTCTAATATCTGTGGAAACACCGTCTAACGCTTTAATTTCCCCATCGTTATAATATTTTTTCACATCATCTACAACTATAAGAGAGCTATTATCGTTCATCATTTCGTAGTCTCCTTTCTAATTTACCAAGTAACCAAGAGAAAAACATTACCATAATCAAATAAACTGCTGCTACACCAAACAATGGCATAAATGCCTGATACGTAGCTCCTCTTACAATATCTCCTGCTCTTGTTAAATCAATTAATGCAACGTAACCTGAAACTGCTGTTTCCTTTAATAAAACAATAAATTCGTTTCCAAGCGTTGGAAGTACAGTCTTAAACGCCTGTGGAATAATTACATAAACCATTGTTTGAACATAGTTAAATCCAAGACTTCTTCCTGCTTCAAACTGTCCCTCGTCAATTGACATAATTCCACCACGAAAGATTTCTGCAACGTAAGCACCTGAGTTAATACCAAATGAAAGAATTGCCACAAAAATCTTATTGTTTGATGTAGCAAATATAATGTAATACATAATCATAATCTGAATTACTACAGGTGTTCCTCTTACAACTGTAAGATAAATTTTTGATATTATATTAAAAATAGCTAGAAGGATTTTTCCAAGTCCACCTTTCATTTCGCTATAATTCTTGTCATAAGATGCTCTTACTATAGCCACAACAGCACCTATTACAATACCTAAAATTAAAGCAAAGAAAGTTACAATTAATGTATTTCCCAGACCCTCTAAATATAATTGCCATCTGTCTTTATCTATAAAACTTATTTCAAATTGACGTTTTAAAGATATTGCGGAAATTATATTAACTTTTGTTGTTAAAACGTTTAATAAACTCTCCATTTTTACCTCTTTTTCCTAAAAATTAAGAGGTGTTCAATATAAATCGGATATTCACAATGTAATATCTTAACTTTATATTGCGGCACCTCCTAATTTGTATTTTTGTTCTTTAATTATTCTGCCTTAATATACTTGTTAATAATCTTCTGAACTGAACCATCATCAATTAATTCTTTTAATGCTTTGTTAATTTTCTTTCTTAATTCAGGTTTATCCTTTGAAACAGCGATAGCATAATCTTCTTCTGCGTATGCTGTTTTAAGTAATTTAAGTCCTTTGTTAGCCTTAACAAAAGCCTTAGCTGGTTCATTGTCGATTACAACACAGTCAATCTTTCCTGTTACAAGTGCCTGAACTGCATCAGCGCCCTTGTTATATTCTTCAACTGTTCCTGAGCCTGCTTCCTTTAAATCATCTGTACAATAAATATCACCTGTTGTACCAAGCTGAACACCAACCTTAACATTGGCACCCTTTTTTAATAAATCTTCGTTAGTCTTTATCTTTGAGCCTTCTTTTACGATAATTGCCTGTACACCTGTTGCATATGAATCTGTAAAGTCTACACTTTCCTTTCTTTCATCGCTAACTGTCATACCTGCAAGACCCATGCTAACTTTTCCTGACTGAACAGCAGGAATAATTGAATCAAAAGCCATATCTTCAATCTTGAAGTCCATTCCTAATTTGTCTGCAATCGCTTTACCAATCTCGGCATCAATACCGATTACTTCATTGTTTTCACGATACTCATATGGTGGAAATTCTGCGTTAGTTCCCATAATTAATGTCTTATCTCCATCATCTCCACTCTTACTGCTTCCGCAAGCTGTAAACATTGTTGCAGCAAGAACTACTGTCATTAATAATGCTAGTAATTTTTTCATTATTTTTTATCCTCCTAAGTATATTGATTTTATTACAAAACTATACACAATTATACTTAAAAATGCATATATTTGCAACAATAAAGATTTTTAACTAATAAAAAGAATGTCCCTTGCGACATTCTACGCACCGAGCGCCTGTTGCTTTAGCAACATTTTTCCTTTCGTGCGAGTGTGCATCCCTAGTGGAACATTTTTTACTTAATAAGAAATTCTGAAAGAATTTCTTATTAAGTAAAAAACAGCCTCTGCTAATGGCGCCCCTTTGTCATAAACATCACTCGCCATAAGCACAGACTGTACTTTATATTCATCGATTATAGGTCAGCTCCTAAAGTTGCTGCCATTACAGCTTTAATTGTATGCATTCTGTTTTCTGCTTCATCAAATACAACTGAATGTTCTGACTCAAATACTTCGTCTGTAACTTCCATCTCTGTAAGACCGAATTTCTCGTTAATCTGTTTTCCAATCTTTGTCTTTAAGTCATGGAATGCTGGTAAACAATGCATAAATACCACGCTGCCCTTTGCATTGTTAATCAAATCCATTGTTACTCTATATGGAAGCAAGTCGTTAATTCTTTCTTCCCATACTTCATCAGGCTCACCCATTGAAACCCAAACATCAGTGTAAATAGCATCAGCATCTTTTGTGGCAACCATTGGGTCTTCTTCAAATTCAATAATTGCACCTGTTTCTTTTGCAATCTTCTGACACTCAGCTACTAATTCAGGGTTTGGCTGGTATTTCTTTGGTGCACAACCTACGAAGTGCATACCCATTTTTGCACATCCAACCATAAGTGAATTACCCATGTTGTATCTTGCATCACCCATGTATACAAATTTCAAGCCTTCTAACTTGCCGAATTTTTCTTTTAATGTAAGAAAATCTGCTAGAATCTGTGTTGGGTGAAATTCATTTGTAAGACCATTCCATACAGGAACTCCTGCGTACTGTGCTAACTCTTCTACTAAATCCTGTCCAAAACCTCTATATTCAATACCGTCAAACATTCTACCTAAAACTCTGGCTGTATCGGCAATACTTTCCTTCTTGCCAATCTGTGAACCTGTTGGATCTAAGTATGTAACACCCATTCCCAAATCATGAGCTGCCACTTCAAATGAGCATCTTGTACGTGTACTTGTTTTTTCAAAAATTACTGCTATGTTCTTTCCTCTTAAAACATCAACTAATTTTCCTGCCTTCTTCTTTGCCTTTAAATCCGCTGCTAAATCAATTAATGCTCCAATTTCCTCTGGTGTAAAATCAAGTAACTTTAAAAAATGTCTTCCTGTAAAATTCATAATGACCTCCATTGTATTATTTTAAGAATCAGATTTATTTTCCTTTTTATCTTCCTTAGATTCTATAATATCTTTAATGTACTCTAGTATTTTAATACTCTTTCCTGATTTATTCAATGTTGGAAGAGTATTAAATATATGTTTCCTATATTTATTAATATTATTGACGTAACCTGAACTGCTCTTTTCAAGTTCAGCTTTTCTTGCCTTCAGTTTCTCAATATACCCGTTGCCGCTCTTGCCTAACTCGTCTTTCTTTTCAATCAGCTTCTCAATATACCCGTTGCCGCTCTTGCCTAACTCATCTTTCTTTTCAATCAGCTTCTCAATGTACTCGTTGCCACTCTTGCCTAACTCATCTTTTGCCTGCTCTGCTTTGTCAGCCATATCAATTGCTGAATTTCCCACAACATCTTTTATCTGATTTCCAATGTTGTTTAACTCCTCTGCAATTAAATCGAGCTGTCCAAGACTCTTCTTGATTCCAATAAGATTTTTCAATGTGACAATCATATCCACTGTAAAAATAATCACGAAGAAAATAATTAAAACAAGTTTGCCCATGTCTGGCATCTTTTTTACTAAAAACATAATTGGTGTGTGTACGAATTTCACCGCAAATACAACAGCAAATCCCCACATAATACTAAAAGGAAGGCAAATGTAGCCGCCTATGTTAAATGGTTTCTCCGAATAATCCCACCATCTCATGTGGAAGATTTTGTCAAGAATCCAACCACCAAATAATTCAACAGTTGAACATATAATCATTCCTCCTAAAAATAATAACCATACATTATTTTTTACAGGCAGTAATATTATTAGAACACCCACCATTCCACAACCATATATAGGACACACCGGTCCATTTAAAAAGCCTCTGTTGACTACTTTCCCGGTGGTAACTGCCACAAAGGCAACTTCCACACACCAGCCTAGAAAACTGTATATAAAAAACAAAAGCATTATTTCATAAACTGAGAAAATCATAACCCCTCCAGGTAAAACAAATTATTGTTAACAACGTTTCCCATTATTATAGGAAAAAAACAAAACTGACACAACCCACAAATATATATAAAAAGGTGCTGTATTAAATCCAATTAATCCCAAAACAAGGCGCAGAGTACTCCGCGCCTTGTATATATCATGTGGTAATTCCACATGGCAAACAAACTATTTAATTATCAAATTAATTTCCAACTAGAATAACTTGTCAAGTAACTGATATAAGTAACCCTGTGCTGGGAAAGTCATAGCAAATACAAGTGAAACGATTGTCATTAACTTGATTAAGATGTTAATTGATGGTCCTGATGTATCCTTGAATGGATCACCTACTGTATCACCAACAACTGCTGCCTTATGAGCTTCGCTACCTTTTCCGCCACCGAAACCACCTTCGATGTACTTCTTAGCGTTATCCCAAGCACCACCTGCGTTTGACATGAAGATAGCCATCATAACACCACAAACTAATGCTCCTGCAAGCATACCACCAAGTGCTGCTGCACCAAGTAAATATCCTACAACAAGAGGTGTAACTACTGCTAAAACTCCAGGAATAATCATTTCATGGAGAGCAGCCTGTGTTGAAATACCTACACATGACTTGTAATCAGGCTTTGATGTTCCCTTTAAAATACCGTCATCTTCTCTAAACTGACGACGAACTTCTTCGATCATCTTGTTAGCAGCTTTACCAACTGAGCTCATTGTAAGAGCTGAGAAAATAAATGGAAGCATACCACCAATTAAAAGACCGATAACTACTGTTGAATCTAAAATGTTAATGTTCTTAATTTTTGCAACTTCTGCGTATGATACGAATAATGATAAAGCTGTAAGAGCTGCTGAACCAATAGCAAATCCCTTACCAATAGCTGCTGTTGTGTTACCAACTGCATCAAGCTTATCTGTAATATCTCTTACACTGCTGTCAAGTCCTGACATTTCTGCAATACCACCGGCATTGTCAGCGATTGGACCATAAGCATCAACTGCGATTGTCATACCTGTTGTTGATAACATACCTACAGCTGCAAGTGCGATACCATACATACCAAGTAATTCAAATGAAACAAGTACACCAAGTACGATAAATAAAATTGGAATAGCTGTTGACTTCATACCAACTGATAAACCACTGATAATATTTGTTGCTGATCCTGTTTCTGAGCTTTCAGCAATTTCTTTTACACTCTTATATTTTTCTGATGTATACATTTCTGTAATCTTACCAATTGCTGTACCAACAACTAAACCTGCAAGTACTGCAAAGAATGCCTTGAATTCACCAAATAATGTATAACTTAAAATAGCTGAAGCAATAATCTGAATTGCTGTAGCTGTGTACTCTCCTAAGTTAAGAGCCTTCTGAGGATCAGAACCTTCTTTTCCTCTAACAAAGAATGTAGCAATAACTGATGCTAACACACCGATTGCTGCCATTGCGATTGGGAACATGATTCTTTCCATTCCGAAATCATCTCCACCTGCTACTAATGAAGCAACTGCTAAAGTTACAACTGATACTAAAGCACCAACATAACTTTCAAAAAGGTCAGCTCCCATACCTGCAACGTCACCTACGTTGTCACCTACGTTATCAGCGATAACGGCTGGGTTACGAGGATCATCTTCAGGGATTCCTGCTTCAACCTTACCTACAAGGTCAGCTCCTACGTCAGCAGCCTTTGTGTAAATACCACCACCAACTCTTGCGAAAAGAGCGATTGATGAAGCACCTAAACTGAATCCTGTAAGAACGCTAACTGCTTCTTCTGTAAATCCTGTTGTGTTCATAATGATAATAAGAATTACGCTAAGTCCTAAAATACCAAAACCTACAACGCAAAGTCCCATTACTGCACCACCTGAGAATGCAATTGAAAGTGCCTTGTTCATACCACTTTCCTTTGCAGCATTTGCTGTATGAACATTTGCCTTTGTAGCAACGTTCATTCCAACGTATCCTGCTAATGTTGAAAGTACAGCACCTACAATAAAGCAAACTGCTGTAAGCCAATCAATACCAAATCCTAACACTACGAAAAGTACGGCAACGAATACAATTAAAATCTTGTATTCTGAGAATAAAAATGCCTTTGCGCCTTCTGCAATAGCGCCGGAAATTTCTTTCATCTTTTCATTTCCTGCATCGCTTTTGTTAATCATTGCTGCCTTAATGCCTGCAAAAATAACAGCTATGATACCAGCGATTGGAGCTAAATAAATTAAATTCTCCATTTTTTCTCCTTTCAATATTAATGAAGTGATTTTTTCTCCATTGTCTTTTTCCATGCTCACTCTATCTTTTTTTTGAACACGGTATTGTTAAAATTATAACAAACTTTCGAGATATTTCAATACTTTATCATCAAAGGTTGATTATTTCAATAATTTTTTCTTATTTCAAATTTCCGATTTTTCACCATATAAAGTGAAAATATTTTGTACCTTTTGTCTATAAAGGTTTTTAGTCGTTATTAATTATGTAATGTTTCAACTAATAAAAGTTAATTTTATTAAGTTTTAATGTGCTTTTTCTACAATTTATTAAGTTTAGGCAAAGAATATTGTTTCCGTTATTATTTTCTCTTCGTGATAATGTATCTTCTGCAAAAACATATTTTAGCACAATAGCTAATTTCTTATTATATGAAAATAGCATCTGGTAGACTCTAACTTTTCTTCCTTCCAGATGCTACTTTTACTTACTTTCTTTTCATTGGTACAACCTGAAGAGTTTTTCCCAAAGAATTTAATATCTTCAAAACAGTTGATAACTGTGGATCCGTAACTCCTTTTTCCATTCTTGAAATTACAGGTTGCTTTATTCCACTCATTGCTTCCAGTTGCTTTTGTGTAATACCGTTCTCTTCTCTTGCATTTATCATTTCACTTATAATGTCAACACGTACTTTACTTTCGGCAATTTCCTCTGGCGTAAATAATTGTTTTTCCAATTCATCCCAAGATGAACCTCTTGGATTTATTTTTGCCTTACTCATAATCCCTGCTCCTTTCAATATTATATTTTGTTTCTTGAGATATTCTGTTTTTCAATTTGGTATTTTATTTTTCTTAACTTTTATGTTATACTTTATTTGGTTTGTGAAGTTTTTACTTTACAAAATTAAATATAACTGAAAAATATGAAAGGAGTACGCATATGAGACATGAATTAGATCACATCGACGAGCAGATAATTAAACTTCTTCACGAAAACGCCCGCACCCCCCTTAAAACTATTGCGAGCCAGGTTTTTTTATCTTCTCCTGCTGTTTCAGCAAGAATTGAGCGACTAGAACATGCAGGAATCATTACAGGCTACACTGCAAAGGTTAACCCGGCAGAGCTTGGATATCACATTAAGGCTTTTATTAATTTGGAAGTCAATCCTGATCAGAAAAAGGATTTCTATCCATATATTAAGAGTTGCAACAACGTTGTTGAATGTAACTGTGTTACAGGAGATTATGCAATGCTTGTTGAAGTAATGTTCAAGAGCACAGAGGAATTAGACCATTTCATCGGCGAGTTACAAACTTTTGGAAGTACTAAGACTCAGATAGTTTTCTCAACTTCCGTTGAACATCGTGGAATTCCAATGTCAGATGATTAGGAAATGAAACTTTTTAGGATGAGACTTGTTCTCATCCTTTTTTTTTCGCCTTTAAAATGATACCATATAAATACGTTAATAACTTGAGAACAAAATTCTATGTTTTTATATTATGGCATCATGGTTATACTTTTACCATAGTTATACTTTTAGTCTAATAAATTTGAACCATGTTTTATGATAAAAATTATCATTTACAACTATTATTAAGAAACGGATTATCATTATGAAATATCAATTAGAAATAAACTATTTTTTATATTTGTTAAAATGTGCAGTTGCGGACATAGTTCCGAAACCTGCCGAAAAAGAAATTAATTGGGAAGTTGTTTACAAATTCGCCAAACTTCATAAGGTGACTTCAACGTTATACTTTAGTATTTCAAAACTACCTGACGATTATAAGAGTTCAATTACTCACCTTGAAGAATATTCTCTTGATTATAAAAAGAATATTGTTTTAGATGTCAACAGAGCTTACGAATTAGAGAGAATCGAAAAAACTTTAGCCGAAAATAATATTGATTATATATTTTTAAAGGGAAGTGTTTCAAAAAAGTTTTACATTGATTCTTCAATGCGACCAATGAACGACATTGATATACTTTTTAGGGGGGCAGATTTAAAAGAGGTCACAAAATTATTTGAAGCTATGGGTTACGGCATTGCCCACAGTAGTGCCAAAGATATTTGTTGCATAAATAAAAATAACCACCTGCTAGTTGAAATGCAAACTCACTTGATTGATGAAGGCTACACTCTTTGGTACAACTATCTCGAAAAAATCTGGGAACATTGCAGTTTATTGCCTGACAAACCAAATCAATATTTAATGACTAAAGAAGATTTTTACATTTATCATGTTATACATATGGCAAAACATTTTCTAAATGGTGGCATCGGAATTAAGCATTTTCTGGATTTATATATTATGAATAAAAACAAATATATTGAAAGTGCTAAGGTGGATTCCTGTCTTGAAGCTTTAGGTGTTCTACAGTTCAAAAATACAATAGAAAACCTTTGCCTATACTGGTTTGATGGTGTGAATAATTTTGATAACCATAAAGATGTTGAACTTTTAACCAAATATATTTTCCTTGGTGGAGCATTTGGTAATTCACAGAATCAGGAAGCAGGTTCATTAGCCAAAAGTGGAAAGAAGAAGACTTCCTTAATAGCCAAACTCTTCCCACCAATTAATACAATGATTAATTTTTACGGCTCATTCCTGAAAAATCATAAATGGCTTCTGCCACTGTATTGGGTAAGACTTAATATAGAACGATTGCTTCGTTTTGATAAAAAAAGCAAAGCAAAACTAAAAATAATCAAATCCTTAAGTGATGAGGACATCAAAAATACAAAAGAAGTTTTTACAATCTGCGGACTGCTATAATTCAAGGCCCCTTATGATAGATTTTATCCTAAGGAGCCTTTTTATTTATTTTTTCCAAGAAAACAAATAACACAATCGATATCACTAATGTAGTCTATCTAAAATACAGACCTACATTTGTATTTCCCAATATCGTCCACGTTTATGCTTTGTCTTTATCATTCATTTTCTCGGCATACTTTTCAAATTTCTCGCCTTCTTTTTTTGCCATTTTCTCTTTTTGGCGGTCGGTGGTTCTTACATAAATTTTATTTGAAACACTTTGCTCTTTGGCTCCGAATTCTTTTTCTGAAACTTTTCCGTAACCTCCCGGTACCGGCTTTTCTTCATCATCGTAATCGCCGTATGTACCATAGCCACCATAATAATTATAGCCATACTTTCCGTAATACTTGCTACCATATCCTTTTCGATAGCCATAACCATAATGTTTTCCATAGTTATAGCCGTATGTAATATTAAGTTTTCCGGCAGAGCCGTTTAAAATACAACCTAAAATCGGTATTCTCGTATATGAAAATTCCTGAATTGTGTCAATGATTTTATTTACTTTTGCGCAGTCTTCTTTTACCACATAAATTACACCATCACTGTGTTTTGCAAGAACTGCCGCATCAGACAATTCACTACATGGCGGTGCATCTATGATTACATAGTCAACTTTTGCTTTTGCGTTGTTAATGAAATTCCCCATGGCTTCAGAATTCAACTGTTTAATGGGATCCTTTGATGGCACTGTGGGAGCAAGCATTAACACTCTGGTACCTTTTAAATTCACAATGGCGCCACTACTTTTAAGTTCACCTTTAAGGAAGCTGTCCATCTGAAAGTCATAAGTCTCCATGTCTACCATTTTATGTAAAGTCGGTGTACGCAGATTGCCGTCAATAAGCATTACCGTATGTTGGCTTTTTGACAATGAGTACGCAAGATTGAGAGCCACTGTACTTTTCCCCTCGCCCTTTACTGTACTTGTAACCAATATAACTTTCGCATTATGTTTTGCAAATTCTCTCTCGCACCTTGAGTTCACAGAACGCATAGCCTCTAAATATCTAAAACCAACAGCTTTATTTAAAATAGAGCAGTTCTTCAATTTATTTTTTCTCTGATTAAGAGAAACTCCCGGCAAAATGCCGAGAAAATTTACATTCAGATATTTCTCAACATCTTCCCTGTTTCTAATAGTTCTAACGAAAAATCCGTAAATAATACTTGGTAAAATTCCAATTAATAAACCAATGAAAGCATATATAATAGTCTGCTTCCATGGTGAATATGGATTCGTTGGTACTTCAGCAACAACCGGTTCTTCTAACACATCAAGCTTTGTGTCACCAATTACAAATTCTGCCACACTGCCATAATTTTTCATTACAGACTGTGCAACCTTATAATTCATTTGTGGATTAGGACCTGCTGTAACTATACTTAAAATATTTGTATCAGGTACAGCCGAAATTGTAATAGTTGATGGCATATAGTCAATGTTCAGGTCTTTTTTAATTACCTCATAAAAAACTTCGTTGTTAATTAAGTAATTAAAACTTACACTTAAAATAGATGCCAACTGGGTATTGTTGGTGTATGAACGGTCCTCTCGACCATCATACTGTGCTGCTGTAATTGAGAAAGTTGCCTTTGTCTCATAATTAGGTGAATAGCCCGACGAATAATTATGATGACCAATAAATCCACAAACTACAATGGCAACTACCATTATTATCCAGAGTTTTTTTAATGCCTTAAAAAAATTGGAAATAATCTGAGACAGGTCCATAGGCTCCTTATCAACAGTTTTCCTAGTATTATAACTATTCATGAGCAACCTCCTCCCCATCTTCAAAATTCTTAAATACACTTGCAGTTTCTCTTATTTTGAACTTCTTATAATCATTTAAAATACAGCCTAAGAATCTGCTATCTGCATCATTCATAATATTAATGCAGTTTTCAATATCTTTTTCATAAGAAAAATCCTGTCTGATTACAAGCAATGAAAAATCAACATCATCAAGCAACGCTTCCGTATCTGAAAGTAATGACATTGGTGGTGTATCTATAATTACAAAATCAGCAAACTTTCTACACTTTTTAATTAAGTCCTTCATGGCACCTGATTTTACAAATTCATAAGTGCTACTATGGCCCTTTGTGGACATAACAAGATTAAGCCCCTGCCTATCACGATACATGGTTTGATCTAAACCACATTCCCCCTGTAAAAGTCTTACCATATCAGTTACCTGCTCTTTTGGAATATCAAGCATCTTGCAAATGGCAGGCTTACGCATATCTGCATCAATAACAATAACTTTCTTGCCTTCTTTTACAAGAGACAAGGCAATATTAAGCGCCACCGTAGATTTTCCTTCGTTCTCACAAACACTTGACACCAAATAAACATTCTTAGATGGCTTGCGGTCGTGTTCGTATTCAAGTTTTATTCTTATGTTATTAAAAGATTCTATAAACTTAGTTGTAATAATGGGACTTGTAATAAGCAGAGCTTTTACACTTTGAACAATTTTTGATTTCACAGTTCTGTTTTTATTTTCATGATAAATTGTACCAAACAAGTCTGTGTCTAACTGTTCTTCAATTGCTGCCTCGGTCTTAATTGTCCTTCTTAAAATACTAACCAAACATAATCCAAGAAGCGTAATTACCCCACATATGCCACCTACCTGAAGAGATTTCTTTCTAGGCATAAGTGAATTGTCTGCAAAAGTAGGCACAATAGGTGCCTCAAGAGGATCAAATACTGCATCAGATGTTAAATACCCTGACAGATCTGCATAATTATCCATAATTGCTCCTACTGTCTTAAATGACAAAATAGGATCTTTTGATGTAACTGAAATTTTCATTAAATTAGTTTCTTCAATTAGGGAAACATTCATAGTTGCATCTAAAGATGATACATGCAAGTCCTCTTTGATTTTATTATTCATAATATCAGAATTCATTAAATTCTGAAAAATTTCCACAACATTTTGTGCAAAAATTTTATTTGTATAAACATAGCCTGTGCTTTGCTTTGGTGTAACTACATAAATACCTGTACTTGTATATTCAGGAACATAAGTAGTGCTAATATAAGCATGGGTAAACATGACTCCTGCTGCTGCCACCATAACGATTATCCACCAACTGCTAATAACATCTTTGGCTAAGCTAAACAAATCTATATTTCGTAAATTAATAATTTTATTCTTCATTGGTAAACCTCGCTACTCTTCAACCATAACTGTCAAATAGGCTGTTCCTTCATTTCCACTTAAATCTTTTACAGAATACTCAACTAAATAGCAACCTGCTTTTTTTGTTTTTACAGACGAACTTGTTACACGCACATTGTTTTTGGAAATCGCTTTTCCACTATTATCCTCTACGCTTTGAATATATTTCTTTGGATTAAAAGACTCTCCAACATTTGTGTAAACAATGTTTTGCGACAACTTAATTACAGGGCTTAAATTATTATCCTGCTTAATAACTACAACCGCTTTTAATTTCACTGTATCGCCCAGACTGTTAGTTACCTGAGCCGTAATAGTATTATCACCTGAAATATTTGTCGAAATATCCTTTGACAAAATCTTTACTTTTCTGCTAATGTCGCCGTCGAACACATCAGTTGCTCCAATAACCGACTTAACATCAGCATCTGTACCTGTGTCAAAGCACAAGGACTGCGACAAAACGAATCTTGGTTTCTTATAATCTGTAAACTGAATTTTTCTCGTTGCCTTGGTTACTACACCTCTTGAATTGGCAACTGCATATGTAATATTACAAATATGATTTTTCTTATCCACAAATTTGGATATCGACTCCACAACAAGTCTTGATGTAATATCACCATCTTTGCTATCCTTTGCAACAACACCTTTTAATAAAGCATCCTTGTCCTTGACCGATACTTTTTTAACCTGACCTGCATTATCTACAGATATAACTGGTGCGCTCTCATTGGTGTGAGATTTGGTATACGCCCAGTTGATTACATATGTAATTGTTGCTGCTAAAAAAATAACAATTATTATATATTTAACGTACTTCATGATTTCTCCTTTGGGTGGGGGGCTATGAAATATGGAAGAGATTTTTGATTGTTCTCTTAACTTTTCTTAATGCCCTTACAATAAATTTATCTTTTAAACAGTTTTCAATTAGCTTTATTACATCCTTACAATTATCCAACTTTTCCATAAATTGATTATAGTTTCTATGCATGTTAGCATTATAAAAATATGAAGGATTATATTTTGTTATTTCTTCTAGATTAACCTGTCTAATACTAAACTGTTCACTAATTTTATTAAATATTTTCTCGCCTTTTAAGGTATTCACAAAAACTGCCGAAGTTCCCTGGTTATCAAACATTTCAGGTATGGCATCATCTATTCCCCAATAATCAGCTAAGGTAATATCGCTTACTCTATTAAAGCCACGATTCTTACATTCATAGCAGGCTTTTTTCAAAAACAAATCTGCTAAAAAGCCACGCATGTAAATATTGTCGCTATGATTTTCCTCAAAGACGGTTCCATCTACATATTCTACCTTAAAATTATAATCATACCAACCTTTATCTTTATTTCTAAAATAAATATTTTTTATTTCACCTTTTTCTTTTAAGTAATCCGAATACCTGTCCCACACTTTTTCATCAGGCATTCCATGGCATATAAAATCAACCTTTAAAAGGGTTGGATAATCCTTCTTTAAGAAGGAACTTAAGCCTGCATTTTGGCAGGGAGTGCCAACAAACATTACCTTTTTTCCTTTTTCAAGACCTTCCTTAATCTCTTTAAAAGTATTTCCTAATCTGCTTGGTGCATATTTACTTCCCATAAACTGTGCAAGCTCATTTACACTGGAGCATTTTGCATGCTCCACGCTAAACCCATCATTGAACCTTGCACTGTACACCATTCCACCTTGTTCAATAAAATCTTTTGCAAGAGCGAAATAACATCCACCGGAGGAACTCTTCTGTCTTATTGATGTGTTTTTATTAATACAGGCATAGGCTTTAATTGTACTTTTGTTAATCATGTTTTTTCCTTACATCTATTACTTCTTTTGCATTGAGTGATGATTTTTAACTCTAGAAATTTCTCTTTATAATTTTCAAAACTAATTCCTTTGTTTGACCAAACTCAGGCATCAAGAAGGTTGCTCCTAAGAATATTACATTTGCAATGCCAAATATAACTATTCCTTTAACAAGGAATCCTATTACACCGGTTAAGGTTATATTTACGCAAATAGCATAAGTAATTACACACATAACGCAAACCAAACCTGTGTAGAAAAGCATCTTCAAAATAAATTCAACTGCATTTCTTTTAAAAATAACAGTAAACAGGTTATATATTAACCAAGGCATACCAATAAATGCCATTGTTAAAATTGTGGAAAGCAAAATTCCAAACAAGCCTATATAATGAACTAATATTAGATTTAAGCCAAGGTTAGCCAAAGAAACTACCAGTGGTCGCCACTTATCCTCATGCCACATTCCTGCTGCATCCTTGTACATATTAATAAGCGTATTTATATTTCTCACAAAGAAATATATGCAAATGCAAATAACCAAATTAAAACTTAACATAGACTTCTCGCCCACCCACATTTTCATAAATGGTTGATACAATCCAAGCAGGCAACATGTGCAAACTGATGCTATCCAACAAACTATGTATAAAAATTTCTTTAAATCATTGTAGTTCTTATCTTCACTTTCAACTATAAGACTATTTCCTACACCCGCCATACAGGCATTGAAAATAATCATTATAAATCCATATATGGATGACATTATATAAAAATAATTATTATATATTGCAAGAGTTGTTAATCCTAAAAAGGTTGAAATGACAATTGTATCTGCTGAATCAATTACAACTGAACCAAGTTTTGCGGTAAATAAATCTCTGACTTTTCCACTAATTACTTTCACTTCTGACTTATCCAAATGACCTCTTGCATTGTAATTAGGGAACATTTTATTGCATTTCCATGCTGCATATAAGTTATTAAACACACCTGTTACAAGCGTAATTGCCAGATACAAATAGTAGTTAGCCACAATTATTAATAGCACCGCCTGTATTATATACTGCAAAGTAGATGAAATCATAGTTACTTTGGCAGTTACATCATTTCTCTGATGTGCACCAAATAAACATGTTTTATATGCAAACAACCAGTAAGATAAAACTGTTGCTCCTAAATTCATTAAATATAAAACATAAATATTTATATCTTCAGGCACACTTCCCGAAATTAATTTAGGAATGAACGGTACTAATATAAGTCCTATTACTAAGATTACAGCACCAATGATTCGATAATATAACTTGTACAGATTCATTAATGCACAAATTTTCTCTGTATCATCTTCAGCAATCGGCTTGTACATGCTAAATACAAGAGCTGAACCAACTCCTAATTCTGCTAAATTAAGCACACTTAAAATGGAAGTAAATAAGCTGTTTAAGCCTAAATACTCCATGCCTAATGTGTATATAAATATAGTTCTTAGAATGAACGGTCCTAATAATTGATAAATTTTTAGGAACACTCCGTATATTATGTTTCTTGTTGCGTTTTTTGTTCTTTCGATTTTCATTTTCTTTCCTCAAATTTATAACTCTGTCTCAAAATTTAAAGATTGCTTTAAATATCTAATTGATTTATCCTTTAACATATCTATATTTTCTTTATTATATTTTATTTTTTCCCCTATTATATTGTCTAAATTTTCATCAATCTGTCCGATAACGCTATTATTTCCAATAATCTTAATTAAGTTTTCCAATCTCGACCACATATCTGGAACATCATCATTTCTTTCAAAAACTCTAAAAGGTTTGTCAAAAATTGTTGCAAATACACTTCCGTGGAATGAATCTGTAAAAAAGATTTGACAATGAGATATTACATATACAAATTCTGTTGGATCAAACGAAAAATATTTTAAATTATCAATATCCTTATCCCACAACCATTCACTATATATATCTACAATTGGATAATTATATCTTTTTGATAAACTATCTATATAACTTTTAACTTCCTCACTCTTATTTCCTATAAAATAAGTTGCTATATATTTCTCTGGTAATTCAACATTAGGTTTATTTTGAAAATCGCACCACTCTTCTTTACTTAAAAGCAATGTTGGATCTAGCACTACCGAAACATTAACATTAAGTATGTCCCTTATAATTCTTGCCCCAGATTCTTCTCTTACAGATATTTTTTTCATATCTTTTAAAAGTTCTTTAAACATGTTCATATATTTCTTTGGTAATTCGCCAACCCCAAAACTAGCAGCGTAAGCAATTCTTTTTTCAGATGGTGCAAAATATGCTGTTGCTCCTTCCATATCAGCTAAACATGTATCATACATCGGATTCCATATCTGATCACTTCCGCATACAAAATAATCGAATTCCTCATTGATCCCACTTTTATAATGATTTTCATGTGTCCAATACCTACTTATATTTAAATATTTCTTGTCAAATTTTCTAAAAATATTTTCTCTTCTACAAATTCCTGATCTATAATTTATTTTTAATATGTCCCTAATTAATGTTTTTAACTTATAAAATATTAATTTAACTTTGTCTTCCTTTTTTCTGTTTACAGTTTCAACCTCACAACCTAAATCTTTCAGTGTTTTTAATAATGCGTAATTTTGTAATTTATTTCCATAATTTCCTTTGCTTATTGACGTAATTATCCCAATTTTCTTCATCACTTCTACATCCTTCATTTTAATTTTCCATCCATTCTCTAAACTAACACTCCTTGTTATGTAAAGTAACTCTCTTCTCTTTTAGTGGCAACTCTACATAATCCCATACTCTCCATATTAATTTACTTGCTTTTTATGTTCCTTCTTTGCTTCCACAGTATTATTTTCGCAATTATTCATAAAAAAAATCAACATATACTCCTATTTCACTTATTGTTTTATTTGCAAACAAATTTACCTATCCAAAACTGTCTCCCATTCTTTTATATTTTTCTCGACTTCAAAGAAACTTTTCCTTAGCGAAGCCATCTTTCTATATTGTTCTAATTTTTCTTTATCATTTATTAATTCTACAACAGCATTTTGAATGTCTGAACTTTCGTGTCCAATTAGCATACCGTACTTTCCGTTTTCAAGTAATTCTATAGGTCCCGTACATCTTGTGGAAATAACCGGTATACCTAATATTAAACTTTCTGCCACTGTTAAACTAAAAGATTCATGTCTTGATGAACATACGTAAACATCCGCTTGAGCCAATATCGAATATGGATTCTTAACATACCCAAGTAAATGTACATTATCTTTTAATCCTAACTTTTCAATTCGATTTGATAGCGCTTCATAATCTTCCCCCATTCCGATTATATATAACTCACAATTTTTATTTTCTTTTACTATTGGCTCTACAGCATCAATTAAAATATCAAAGCCTTTCTGATTCGTTAATCTGCCTATGCTTACGATATTAAATTTGTCCTTATTTAAATAAACTTCCGGTTTTTCTTTTGCCTTATTTTCTATTTCTTTAACAGGCACAATATTATAACAAACCTTTGTTTTTTCGTTAAATCCAAACTTGTTATTAAATTTTTTTGCACAATCTTTTGACACACATACAAACTCATCTACATCCTTAAAATATGCCTGTCCTTCTTCTCTTGTAAGACTTGGTACATAATTTTTGTCTAATTCCACATCCATATGTATCCATGAAATTCTTCTTGCCGTCTTTGACTTTTGTATTATTTTTGTTGGAAAACTATACCCACAGCCTATCTCTATATCATATTTGTCACCTATTACTAATTTATGTAACACTTTCAAAGGTATTGACTCATATAATCTTCTCAATCTCCAATAATATTTAAAATTATCTTCAGGCCCAACCGGCAAAATTTGCTTATTGTGTATATGTTTGCCTAATTCTTTTTGATATCTACCGTCTGGCTCCAATTGTATAACCGTTATGTCATATTTATCACTAGACAAATTGTTTACCAAATCTAGTGTAGCTTTTTCTGTTCCCCCATTATTCATAGAATCACAATAAAAAAGTATTTTCTTTCTTTTCATAGAATCTGTCACCTCATAAAACAATAAGAATCTTCGAATTTTAACCTATTGTTTTTTTTAAAAACAATCCAAAATAATTTCTGGAATCATACTCTAGATTACTCTGTACAGTTTCTCTTGCACATTCTCCCATTTTCTTAGCTTTTGCCTCATTTATCATCATTTTGTTCATCTCGTCTGTTAAGTTATTGACAATATCTTTTTCTTTATTAACAATAACTGCACATTTGTCATTAACAATTTCGGGCAAGCCTCCAGAATTAGTAACAATCAAAGGAAGTCCTGATGCCATTCCTTCCAAAGCAACCACTCCAAATGGTTCTTCCCAAATAGAAGGCACCACTAAACAATCTGCCATTTGATACATTAAAGGCATTCGCTCAGGATCAACAAAACCAGTAAATATAATTTTTTCTTTAACCTTTTCTGCTTCTTTCTGTACTTTGCAAGTATATTCATCCTTAACATTTTCATCGCCGAACCACGATTTTCCAACAACTAACAATTTTACATCTTCTCTATTTATTTTCTTAAAAGCTTTTACTAATTCCAAGACTCCTTTATAAATATCTATTCTTCCGCTATATATGAAAACAAAGTCCTTACTACTAATTCCATATTCCGCTCTCATATATTGTTTTTCCTTATGGGATATCTTAACCAAATATCTTTTAAAATCTATACAATTATATAATACATCTACATTTTTTGATCCTGTTATTTTTATAAAATCATTCTTTGTATAATTACTAACTGCTAATACTTTTCTTGCTGTTTTTCCAATTAATTTTGCGATGATTATATGATTTGGGTCATCACCAATGTTATTGTGTAAAACGTAAATCAAATTATTTTTATTGGCTGTTTTTTCATAGATGTCCCTGTACGCCATAGTATTATTATGTATTACTATATAATCATAGCTTTCCTTTTTTAGTAACTTAATAAGTTCTCTGGAAAAGGAAGTTCTCCATTTTTTTATTTTAAATAAAGCATACAGACTATTAACTATTTTATTTTTTATCCTTGTAAATGTTTTTATATTTACTACTTTAATATTTGTATTTCTATAGCCTCTTTTTTGGATATTTTCATCATCAATTGTGTAACAATCTATCGTGCATTTATTTTCTATTTCATTTCCCTTTAGTAATTCTTCTATTAAGACCTCAACAGCTCCACCTTTTACGGCCGGAACAGGCAAATACCCAGGAGTAATCATTGCTATCTTCATCTGTTTCTCCAACTATTCTCTATGTATATGATTTTTAATTTTCTCAATCCACAAATAAACATACAACTTTATCCATTTTCTTTGAAAATACATTTTAGATATTCTGTCGTTATTTGAATATTTCTCTATTTCTTTAAAATTCCATTTTCTAAAATTTGCTGCATTTACTTTAAAGTTAGAATACTTATTATTAATGTCAAATAGTCTCTTAACCGTCAAAGACAACTCGCTAAGCATCTCCGCACTATATTTTTCTAAACAATTATACTTTGTTATTAAGGAATAAATCTCATACGGTACCTTCTGAATCTCATCTACATTATTTTTTAATGACTGTAATGCTGATGTACCATTTACTCTGTAATAATACAATTCATCTTTTATTATTTTAACTCTGCTACAATTCAGCAAATATTCTAAATTGAAAACCAAATCCTCAGCAAACTGTAGATTTTGAAAACAAATGTTCCTGTTTTCTATTATTTCTCTTTTATAAATACCACGCCATATTGATGAATAATATCTACCTCCTCCAAACATATTACTGATTATCTTAGCTACTTCATCACTCTGATATACTTTGTATTCTAATATACCTTCGCATGGAGTCTCTTCTCCATCTCTTACAGTTATATAATTACAGAACACAGCTTGTGACTTGGATTCTTCAATGTTTTTCAGCAGACATTCCACCATATCTTTTTTAATCCAATCATCACTATCTACAAACATGATATATGGACTGTTAGAATTTTTGATTCCCTGATTTCTAGCATTAGATACACCAATATTTTCTATGTGAAACACTCGTATTCTAGAATCTTTTTTTGCCCATTCTTCACACATTCTGCCTGATGAATCTGTAGAATCGTCGTCTATTAAAAGAATTTCAATATCTTCTTCAGTTTGTTTTATTATACTTTCAACACACCTATCTAAATACTTTTCTGCATTGTAAACAGGTACTATTATGCTTACTTTCATTTTCATTACCTATATTTTTATTTTCTGAATAAACTCTGAATAATAATTATTTTTATTAAACTCTCTAGTTGCTGTCACTTTCCTATATGCTTTCTCTGTTATCTTATTTCTCTGATCTACATTTTTGTAATATTCCACCATCCCATTTGAAAGATTCTCCACTAGCAACTCATCTTTTTTCACAAGATATGCTACACCCTCCAAAACTTCCGTCATTCCTCCCGAATACGTCGCAACAATTGGAATCTTCATTACCATCCCTTCAAGAGCCACCATACCAAAAGCTTCCTGACACAGTGTAGGTATTACTAAAACGTCAGCCAAACCATATATTTCCGGCATATCCTCTGGATATATATAACCTGTAAAGATAATTTTATCTTTAATTTCTTCTGATTCTTCAATTAAAGAATTAAAATATTCATCTTTATCAATTTGATTATACCATCTGCTACCTACAACCATTAACTTAGCATTTGGTGCCTTAGCTAACACCTTTTTAAAAGCTCTAATTAATTCCAACACTCCTTTTTCGGGACAAACTCTTCCTGTATACATGTACACGAAATCATTATTATTGATTTTATATTTTTCCTTCAACTCCGCTGTTTTCTTAAGTTTGTCTGGATTAAAAACTGCTAAATCCACACAATTATAAAAAACTTCTGTTTTGTCATTTGGTGCAACCTGATTAAAATGCTTTTTTAAATAATCACTTACAGTCAGTATTTTCTCTGCCTTATCTGCAATAAATCTACATAGGTATTCAGGTTTTGTAGTTCCATCTATGTCATTATGCATATGATAAATCATGTGATTTTTCCCATGTTTCGCATGATTATATATATCTTCAAACACCTGCATATTGTTCTCTACCAAAATAATGTCATAATTATCCCGAAAGTATTTATGTATCAATTCCTGGTTATATGGTATAAAACGATACTTAAACTTAAACAACTTCAAAAAAGCATTTCTTGCTTTACACCAAAACCACCTAATTGGATTAATATGTACTTGAATTATTTCTGCATTCTTGTATTTAATTTTGTTAAGCTTTGGAGATTCTATTGTATATATATCCATAAAAAAATCTCCAGCTATTTCATTACCATTTATCAGCTCCGTCGTAAGCACTTCGCCTGCTCCACCATCTACCGCTGGAACAGGTACAAAGCCTGCTGAAATCACTGCCATACGTTTCATATACATTATCACCTATTTACTCTTTTTATTAACTTTTCCATTATCCAATGAAATGCACTGCCCAACAAGATTACCAATCCTATTGAGCATATTATTACTACTGTTATGTTTTGAGAAAGATTCTTAAATATATCTATAGCAATTTGATGTAGCAAAAATATTTCATAAGACACCTTTCCAATATATTTTCCAATGATGCTATTACTAATAAATTTCATTGCCAACAATACTACTAAAATTACAAATATATTTTGACAAACTATTCCTATTGTTGATATAAAATATACTGGAAAATCAATGTGCCATTTTAAAATACTCCAAGTAAAAAAGGTAAAAGAAAACACTATCGTAAAGCTAATAATTATTAAGATATATTTTTTTAAATCATTTAACTTTTCTTCTACCCACTTCAAATCACTAAAAGCAAAAATAATTCCTAATACAAATGGTAAAGATTATCCTATAAATCCATTTTCAGTCTGTCGCCAAACATCATATGCAATCAACAGCCAAATTAAGCACAAAACCATTACCTTTTTATTTTTACATATTTACAAACCCAATCTATCAAATAACAAATCGGAATCATAATTACCACTAACCATACTAATATCAATAACCAATATCTAGGCGCATACACTAACGCATTTGCCAAAGTCACCATAATCGGATAATGTATTAACCACATATTAGTTGACATCTTTCCTATATATTGCAAAATCTTTGCTACCTTTCCATTTATCAATATGTATGGTATTGTAAAGCACAATAATGGTGCTGTTATATTATCAAATACCGTAGCCTGAATTTGTAGCATAAATATGCATATTCCAATTAATATTATTCCTAATCCTAGTTTGTATTTTTTAGTAATCTTATCCTGAATAAAAATTAATATTCTTTCAAACACCTTGTATTCAGCACATACATAGCCAATTAAAAATACAGGCAAAAACATAAATGGTTCAATAAACGTCTTATATATAATTTCTGGAACTACCCATTTACTTTGTAACACTGTATTTATAACAGTTATTCCACCTTTGATTCCTACTAATATTCCTATTTGCACAATCCCGTTTGTCTTGCTATATATTTTGTTTATTAAAGGAAATACAAAAATAATTACAATATATGTAATCATAAACCACGCAAATTTATTATATGAATAATCTAATGCAAAAATATTTAATATTACTTTTCTAATATCTAACTGTATTTTGCCCAAAGTTAAGTCAAGTGCAATAATTATAATTGTTATAAAAGCATATTGAATCCATATATTATATATTCTTTTTAATGAATCCTTTATTGAATAACTTCTCCCTTGTTGAGAAAAAAACATTCCATAACCGGACAAAAATAAAAACATTGCTACACATATTTTTCCTACTGAGCCAATTAACCAAGGAATATCATTTACATTTGGTAATTTTATAAATGCAGTATATTTTCCATAATCCATCCAATATAAATGATCAAATAACATCAACAATAATGCTACACCTTTTGCAACCTGTGTATGTTCTTTTGTAAACTTATATTTATTTTCCATCTGTTCCCTTTCTCTTCCAATCCCCCAACTTCACATACCAATAAAAGTACCCGCTTCTTCCACTCCTAATACTTTTATACATCTGCTGCAAATATCTTGGATTATCTTTATCTAAATATAATTCTTCCTGATGACTGCATCTTTCCATTGTCTTCCTAATCAGCTTTTTCTTTTCTCTTCCTGACAAATCATTATTCCAAATAATATTTTTTGTAATTGCATCTGCCATATAATGAAGTACAACCATATTAAAAACTTTCTTTTTTACTTCATTATTTTTTATTTCTGTATCAAATATTTTTTCTACGAAATATTCAATTCCATTTAATCTTGCCAGATTAGAATTATGAAGTAAGCTTGTACTTCGTTGCAAATATTCATATCCAACGTAATCTATGTAAGTAATTTTTTCCCAATAATTAAGAAGTTCCAAGTTATAAATTAAATCTTCTCTATCAATTACTTTTGCGTCTCCAAGAATCTTTGACTCATCTATTACTGATTTACGATAAAGTTTATTCCATGCATAACCAAAAGACATTTCCTGAATCGAATCATACAGTTTTCTAAGCATTTGTTCATTAGTGTACGTCGCATTTTCCCATTTAAATGTTTCGATAATATTTCCTGTTTCGTCTACTTTTTCGTATCCAAAAATCACAACGTCTGAGTTCTCTTTTTCAATTGCTTCAACACATTTCTTTACAACATCTTTCTTCACAATATCGTCGCTATCTACATACATGAGATATGTTCCTGTTGATTCCTGATATCCTGTATTTCGTGCTGCTGCAAGTCCTCCATTTTGCTTATGAATAACCATAACTCTTTCATCTGACTTTGCGATTTCGTCGCATATTTTTCCACTATTATCTGTTGAACCATCATCAACTAATATGATTTCAAGATTTTCATAAGTTTGATTTCTAACTGACTCTATGCAATTTTTCAAATATTTTTCAACATTATATATGGGTAATATAACCGAAACCTTTTCCATTTTTTCTCCACTAATCTAATCATTTGTCAACAATTGTGTAAACAGTTCACTCCACTGTTCAACAATCTCTTCTATGTTAAACTTCTCTGTTCCAACCAACGCATTCTCAGAAAATAACTTTCTCTTGCTTTCATTTTCTATAAGTTCATTAATCTTTCCTGCCATTTGTTCTATGTCAAAACAATCTACCAGATAACCATTGATTCCATCTGCAATTATCTCCTTTGGACCTGCAGGGCAATTAAAACTAATACATGGTAATCCCTGCGTCTTAGCTTCAGTAAGAACAAGTCCAAAACCTTCATAGCGTGATGTTAGAACATACATTGCAGCTTTCCTATAGTATTCATTTATGTCATCCACGTGTTCTTTCAAAATAATATTTTTTTGCAACTTATATTTTTCTATTTTCTGTTGCAAATCATATTTATCTTCACCATCACCAATAACAAGCCATTTCCAATCAGAATGTTTACTGAACACTTGATTTGCAACATCTATTAGCATGTCAAACCCTTTTTGTTCTGTATATCTGCCAACACTAATTATTGTTTTACTATCCATATTGTAACTTGTAGTATTAACATTACCAGGCATCGGATTATGAATTCTCACTAATTTTGTTTTCACGTCAGTCTCTTTTTCATAAAAATGTTTATCTTCATCTGTAAGAACTACAATGGCATCTGCTTTTTTTGCTGCCATTTTTCTTGTTAGTTTTCTGTAGCTTACATAAGGATTAACATAGTAGTTAAACTGCTCCCATGACACTAACTTGCACTTCGTTTTCTTTAATGCTGGTATTGAATACAAATCAAGTATTCCATCTATATCTACCAACACATCTATTTGATTATTCTCTACATATTTTTTAACAGCCTTCACATAAGTTAATATTCTTTTTCCACTGATATGGTCTGAGAACAATGTATCTCTTTTTATGCCCTGTTCTAAATGAAAGAATGTTTTCTTCTTATCTTCCCATAAGCTAACAATACTTATTTCAAACTGGCCTCTTTTATGTAATTCATTTGCTATAACTGTTCCAACTCTTTCAGTTCCACCACTTCTTGTAATGTCTCCTGAAAAAAAACAAATCTTTTTCATTTTATCTCCGTTTTTTATATCTGCCTCTATACTATAAAACTAGCTAATTTCCATAATTTATAATTTCGTGTTTTTAGACTTTTTTCAATGTCTTTTTCAATTAATCTTCCTGATTCTACATGATTTGTAGGACGTATATTTCCTAACAAATCACATGCCATTACAAAAGCACTTTCAATAACCTCTTCAGGTTGTAATGACAATCTTCTATATAATAGTGATGACATATGCCCTTTAACTAATGTGTATTGGAGTTCATCATTTGGTAACCCTAACTGTTTTGCTTTTCCTAATACATATTCCATTACCCAATAGTGATCCACACATTTCTTGTTATGACGTGCTTTTAAGGTGATTCCATTTGGATTCAATCGGTATGCATATACAACCTTAGAGGTCACCACCATTTTTTGACACATTCTAAACAAAATCAGACATACAATTGTATCTTCAAACCAAACATCTAATGGGAATCTCAATTCATTAAACATTTCTCTCTTATAAATTTTTGCCCATGGATACCCGGGATTTCCAATCATCTTGTTTTTTTCATTAATGATTTTATTTTCAAGCCGACAATAATTGCGATTATTCTGTCCCTCAACATAACTGTAAAAACTTCCCTGTACAATATCAGCTTTTTCCTGCACAATTTTGTTCATCATGCTCTCAATACATTCACCAACCAAAGTGTCGTCTGAATCAAGAAACATAATATACTTTCCATTGCTCTCATCTATTCCCCTATTTCTTGCTCCGGAAAAACCTTTGTTTGACTGATTAATTAAGATAATTCTTTCATCTCCAATAGCTTTCACGATTTTTCCTGTTTCATCTGTTGAACCATCATTAACAACTATAACTTCATAATCATATTTCGTAGTCTGTTTTATTACTGACTCTATACATTCTTTTATAGTTTTTTCAGAATTGTAAGCTGGTACAACAATCGACAAATCTTTGCTATATTCTTTGTTAACAGCATTAGTTTCCATTGCCGGCTTACTGCTAGATTTTTGTAATTTATTTCTGGCTGAATTCACATCAATAGCACTTCTGCTCTTTACAAAATTCCTTGCCACCATATAATAAGCCATCAATAATGCATAGCCCACTTCCGACAGCACTTTTGCAATTACATGATTTTTAAATATCCTTGAGAAAGTGTTATACATCCTCTGTTTCATAAATAACCACCCTTTTTTTCTTTGGTTTTTCTTCTGATTTTTCTTCCAAGTTTTTGTACGAATTACTCTTGTATGCCAAAAGCTGTAATATTGGGAATGTTGCAGCCTCATGTCTTACCCACGAACCGAAGTCCGGTTCAAAAACAACCGACCCGAAGAAGTAGGCACTATAGCACGCCACCACAACAATCATGTTGTCATCCAAACTTTTAATATTCTTAATCGCCTTAAAGTAGTAATACAATATAAAAAACTGAAAAACTACAAAGGGCAAGTAAAATATTCCCTTAAACGCCAATTCTATTGGCACCATCATACGCACCGCATTAATTACATAATCATACATAAAGATTCCTAAGTTACCATTAACTTTTATTGGATTCTCAATACTTGTACTTGCGCCTTCATTCATTTCCGTTGTGCCATCTCTTGAATTTAATGCACTTATGTAATCATCATGTGATACAAACTGACTTGCATAGAAAAACGCAAACACCGCCATAAAGCACATTAGTACAATAATGACTACATGTTTTCGTCTAATTTTTTCTCTCTGTTTAAGCCATACAAAAATCAAATACATAAATATTGTCATTGCCGCCATAATTATGTAGTAAGACCTATAGAATGTACTCTCCCAATAAAACACTAACGCACAACCTATTACCTTAAGTAATGTGTTTTTAAGAGGCAACTGAATAATCAAATACACTAAAAAGAAGAAACAAATCTGAATTGTCTCTTTAGTAATACTGAACACATATATATTAAGTAATCCTACAACCATCAACGTGAAAATACATTCTCTCATTTCCATTTCTTTAGTTCTTGAAATTATAATCATGGCTATTGGTGTAAGAATTATTCCAAGTCCTATGCTCCACTGTGTCAACGTTGTCCAATTAAAGAAATTTATTGCCTTATAAAAATCTACTGTGCTTTGATATCCACCCCAGGCAGCCATTCCTTTGCCACCTGTAAGCATGGTAAGTAGTCTCCAACTGTCAAAGTAATAGTTATCCGGAAGCATATACAAGTGAATGAATTTTGCAAGTATTGCTACCAAAGGTATTAATAACAATGTTGTATCTCTATTCTTTTGTCTAATTCTCTGATAACTTAAATCCATTCTCCTCCAACGCTTTCCTATAAAACTCTTCCAACCATACTGCCTGTGCCTTAATATCAAACCCGGCATCTACAATTTGGCTGTAAGTATCTTTTTTCTCAAAATTGATTATTTTGTCTATCACAACATCCGCCCACTTTTCAGGTGTTTCGTCCAGTGGCACCACTGTCACATTACCTGTAATGTCACATTCCACCGGCACCCTGTCTGATATTACGCAAGGCAAACCTGCTGCCTGTGCTTCCACCATTGTTACAGGCAAGCCTTCAAACAACGATGGTAAAAGGAATACATCAAATGTCTGCACTACTTTTTCCACATCGTTCCTTACGCCAAGAAATTTCACTGAATCTGTTAGCCCCAGTTTGGCTACCTTTTCTTTAATGTGATTTTTTAGGATGTCATCTGTCTCGCCACCACCGACCAGCACTAACACTGCGTCTGGTTCTTTTTTGTGAATGGCGTCAAATATATCTATTAGAAATTCGTGGTTTTTCTGTGGGAAAAATCTTCCCACGTGACCAATTGTCTTCTTATCTGTAAGTCCAAGCTGTTTTCTCATTTCATCCTGAACAGCTTCATTGTATCTATACCCATTAGCATCTATGGCATTTTTCATAATAATTACTTTGTCCCGATTCTTTTTGCCATAAAGCCAGTCCCCTGCTTCCTCTCCGCAGGAAAACATGTGAGTGTTATAGTATTTCAACATGAATCTGAAATAATATCTCACAAAAAGTTTTGGATTAATGCCCAACGGTCTGTTGTGTGAATGGGATATTCTAACAGGCACGCCCATTTTCTTCGCCACTTTAAGCGGTAGGTAACTTCTCTCTTCTAAATTGCTATGTATAATTTTATATTCAGGATGTTCCTGTAAAAACTCCTTAACTTCTTTTTTATACTGATGAAATTTGCTGGGATACATAGGACACATATGGTATACCCTGCCACCAAGGCTTTCAATTTCATCTTCGTAAGCAGCCCGATAATCCCTGTTTGTAAGGAAATCAAACTTCACTACGTCTCTATTTATATTTCTCATGTAATTCATAATCATGGTTTCTGCACCACCACGATCCATTACCGTATCCAAAACAAGAACATGAATTGCTTTCATATTATCTTCCTTTAACGTAATCTGTATTATAGTTAATTTCTAACAGTTCAAAATACTTATTTTCATATTTCTGATGATAATGTTGATTAATATATCCGTCATAAGCATTTATACTATCCTTGGTAATGACAATGTACTGAGCCTTTAACGACTTAATCATTTTCTCAAACTCTAATGTCATTTTACTATCATGACTACACTGCCAATCTTGTAATATACAATATTTATAACATGGCTTTATATCCGATATAATGTAGAACTTAGCTAAAACATTATATGCAATAACTCTGTCTAACTTATCACCTGGAATTTTTTCCTTTAAATCATTAACATATTTCGCATAATCTTGTTCTTCATTTTTTGTGACAAGATTACAACTATCAGCTAAAACACTCACATTTTTTCCTATCACTATGCACGAGCTTATAATAAGGAAAAGCATTAAAACATATCTATACGTTCTATATTTTATCGATTTCAAGTCAACTATACATACACCAATACATAATAATGGTAACCATATTATAAGATAGTGTCGATATGGTTGCCCACTTATTTGTAATACTATCGCAAATACACTCATAACAACCATACATATAGATAATATATTTTTTGTCTTCAACTTATTCTTTTTGAAACAGCTTACTAAAAATACTGTAAAAATTGGAATTAAATAAACTATTGTCTTAATTTGTTCCTTTAACAGATATTTTTCATTTGTGCTTGCTTTTGCATATCTAAAATTAAATATAAATGTTGCATAGATTGCATCCTTCAGAGCACCTTTTGCAATCAAATATATAACAAATGGTGTAAGGCTAACCAGTATTCCTAACGCAAACCAAAGAATATTTTTTAAAATAATATCATACCTTTTTTCAAATAATACATATACAAATAATACCAGTATTATCGCACATAGCGGCAAAGCATTTGTAATTCTAGTTAAAGCACATACAGTAAATGTGATACCATAAAAAAAGGAATACCCTAAATTGTGCTCCACATTTTTCTTATTTTTTCTATTGGAATATTTTACAAAAAAGAATGTACTCCACATCAAAAATGGAAGACAATATTCTTCAGTAAAATTTCCTCCCTGATAATATATATTTAATACAAATAAACTTACAATTGTAAAAATACAAGACTTGTTCTCATTAAAATATAATTTAAAAATGTTATATTCCGCCATTAATGTTGCTGTAATAAATAATAATTCTATAACAAATAATCCCACTTTATAATTGGGTAACAAAAATGCCAAATATTCTACTAATATAATAAACGGACCTTTATGATCAAAGAACTCCTTATATGGAACCATTCCATCTTTTGTAAGTTTACCTAACATAACAAAAATATCCGAATCATCCCCATAAGTTTTCAATATCATGGAAGATGCACGAGAGCATATTAATAAAAACACTGATGTTGCTATAAGAATCTTTATTATTAGCCAAGCCCCTTGTTTTTCTTTTGCGATATATCTATTCACTATGTTTCTCCTCTTATGCAACTACTTCACTACACTTCCGCTCTCAACATCTTCTCTCACCACAACTCCTGCGCCTATTGTGCAGTTGTCACCAATATGTACGCCTTTGGTTATCACCACGTTAGTTCCAATCCAGCAATGCTTTCCGATAACAGTCTCCTTGCAGGTATAACCCTGACTTTTTATGGACTGTCCCACGTCTTTCACCACATGATTGTGGTCATACACGTGACTGTTTGAACCAAAGATGGTTCCATCCCCTATTTTTATGAACTCTAATGCATTTAATGAGCAACCATTGTTAAAAAAGCAGTTTTCCCCTATTTCCACAGTGCCACCATTCTCGATTGCTACGTGAAACTCATTGCGCCATGTAGTTCCTTTTCCGATTTTTAGTTTTTTGCCATATATTAATTTGTATGTTATCTTCTTTATCTTCGCCTTAAAATGGCACCACATTTTTATAAGCTTCATGGTTCCTCCATCTTCATGCATTGTAAATTCTGTGTCCTATCTATAACTTTTATTTTCACAGGTTTAGTTTAAATATTTTCTTGCTATTGATAAATAGTTTTTAAATACTTTTCGAAACACCAATATAGAACTCTTCTAAATCTCTAGCCTTTTCTTTTACATCAAACCCGGCTATCTTTACTTTTCTGTTCATTTCCTCAGCATCAAGTTCAGTGTTTGTAAATGAAATTATTCGATTAGCCCAGTCTACAGCATCACTTTCTAAAGCTTCATACTGAATTTCATCGGTAATGTTTACCTTGTAGTCTATTCTGTCTGAGGCAATACATCTGACACCTGCTGCCTGTGCTTCCACCAAAGTCACCGGAAAGCCTTCGCTTGTTGACGGCATCACTAAAACATCCATCACCTGCAAAAGTTCTTCTATGTTATCTCTAACTCCAAGAAACTTAACCTTATTTTCCAAGCCCTGTTCCTTGATTTTTTTCATTACTTCGTTTTTATACTTTTGCTCCGCTTTTGGTTTTCCGCCACCTATTAACAAAAGTTTGCTGTTTGGTCTTTGGTTATTAACATTTTTGAATATATCTATTAAAAATTGTTGATTCTTTTGTTTAACAAATCTGCCTATGTGACCAACTACCAGTGTTTTTTCATCTATTTTTAGCTGCTGTCTCAACTTCTTACCTGTCTTCTCATTTGCCTTGAACTTTTCAGTATCAATTGCATTGTTCATAATAGTTATATTTTTCATATTGTTGCCAAATAGCCACTTAGCAGTTTTTTCTGAACAGGCAAAGCCATGAGTGTACAGCCCCTTCAATCTATTTCGCATATAGAGTCTCGCCCACTGCTTTGGTCCCTTGTCATTTGGTATTGAATGAGCGTGAACGATTCTCACTGGAACACCCATTTTTTTTGCTATTTTCATTGGGAAATAGCTTCTCTCTTCTAAATGTGAATGTATAATCGTATACTCCCTATGTTCCGTCAGAAATTTTCTGAATTCTCTTTTGAATCTGCCTATATTCTTTAGAAAAATTGGATTTAAATGGTATACATTGCTTCCCATTTGTTTAATCTCGTCCTCATAATCTGACTTATATTTTCTAATCACTAAAAAGTCCATTTGAACTTTTTCTCTATCTATATTTCGCAAATAATTCATTACCATTGTTTCTGCGCCGCCTCTGTCCATGGCTGTAATCAGAACCAATACTTTTACTTTCCTCATTTTAATATCCCCCATTATAAACCTGTTTATATTTTTTGCACAAAATATCTGTGTTAAAACTCTCTTTTATATTTTTTTTGGCTTCTTTTATAATATTGTCCTGAGCATAATTCCTACACGCTTCAATAGCGTTCACAAACTCATCCACCGTATTACACATATAACCGTTTACCTTGTTTTTTATCACATCGCAGTTACCTGTAACATTTGAAACCACACATGGTTTCTCCATGTACATTGCCTCCAGCAAAGCTATTGGCAAGCCTTCCCATCTTGACGGTAGCAGAAAAACATCTCCGGCATTTGCCACATCATATCTACAGTCGCCATCTGCCCAGCCTGTAACAAAAATGTTAGGTGCCGTCAGTTTATCTTCTAATTCACCTGCACCAATCCACACGAATCTAATATCCGGAAGCCTTTTAGCAATTTCATTAAACATTTCCGGATTTTTTTGGTATGTAACTCTTCCCAAGGTATAAACTGTGTATTGATGATTTTTCCCTATCAATGGCAAAGTTTCAAGTATTCTGTCCATTTTCGACATATTGATGCCATTACTAATGTATGTTGATTCTTTACAAACTGTAAGTCCCTGCTTCCATTCACTTTCACCGCAGGCAATGGTAATGCAATTTGACTTTGCACCACATATTTTTTCTATTAACTTGTATAATTTTTTTTTATTTTTTGAGACGCCTTCCATTAAAAAGCTATATCCATGAGGTGTATATAAAACTTTTTCGCATTTTCCTGAGAACATAAATCTACCTATAGCTCCAGCTTTTGAAGAATGAGTATGAATTATATCCGGTTGAACATCTTTTACGATTTTTCTTAATTCAAGATACGCCTTCAAATCTTTCATTGGATTAAGACTTCTTGTAAAATTCTTTACTTCCACAAGCTGTATTCTATTGTCAAAAAAATCTGCATAATTCTTTGGTGTTTCTTCACGCATTCCAAAAGCAATGGTAATATCAAAATCATTACACAACCCGTTTGCAAGTTCTACTATAAATGTAAAGACTCCGCCTCCCATTGCTTCTACCATATGCAGCACTTTCTTTTTTTCTTTTGCCATAATCTTCTCCGTATGCTATACTAGATTTTCCTTTCAATTTTCCTTATGAATACTTAGTATTCTGGACTCAGTTTTTCGCACACATATTTTCTTTCACACAATTAAGTGCTTCTTCCACTACATTGTGCATGTCAAAATACTTGTACATTCCAAGTCGGCCACCAAAAATTACATTTGACTCTTTTTCAGCTAACTCTTTGTACTGTGCATATAACTTGTTATTTTTCTCGTCATTCATTGGATAGTAAGGTTCGTCGCCTTTCTTCCAAGTTGCCGGATATTCTTTTGTAATGATTGTTTTAGGTATGCTACCTTCATTTCCACCCTGACATGCAAATTCAAAATGCTTGTGTTCGATAATTCTTGTGTATGGAATTTCGTACTCTGTGTAATTAACTACTGCATTGCCCTGATAATTTTCCTGTTCAAGTTCCTCTGTTTCAAATCTTAATGAACGGTACTCTAATTCTCCGTAGCAGTAATCAAAATACTCATCAATCATTCCCGTAAACACAATCTTATTTGCAATGTTTTTGTACTCTTCTTTTTTGTCAAAGAAATCCTCGTTAAGTCTCACTTCAATGCCATCTAACATTTTCTCAATAATCTGTGTATAACCGCCTACAGGAATTCCCTGATATTTATCATTAAAATAATTGTTGTCATAAGTAAATCTTACAGGCAAACGTTTAATAATGAAGCTTGGTAACTGGTCGCAAGGTCTGCCCCACTGCTTACCTGTGTAACCTTTGATAAGTTTCTCGTAAATATCCTTACCTACCATTGAAATCGCCTGTTCTTCCAAATTCTTTGGTTCAGTAATTCCCGCTTCCTGCACCTGCTGCTGAATCTTTGCTTTTGCTTCTTCAGGTGTAAAAACCCCCCACATTTTATTAAATGTATTCATATTAAAAGGCAGGTTGTATAATTCGTCCTTGTACCTTGCTACCGGCGAGTTTGTGTATCTGTTAAATTCTGCGAACTGCTGTATATAATCCCACACCTTCTTATTATTTGTATGGAATATATGTGCTCCATATTTATGAACATTAATTCCATCAATGTTTTCTGTGTATATATTACCTGCTATGTTAGGTCTTTTATCAATAACTAAAACTTTCTTTCCTGCTTTGCTTGCTTCATGTGCAAAAATACTTCCAAAAAGTCCTGCACCTACTACTAAAAAATCGTACATATTTTAATCTCACTTTTCTAATTTTTAAGTTATTATTTCTTATATGGAATAACAGCCCATATTATTATAATTTTAACACGTATATAGGAACATTAAAAGGTCTTTTGTAGGAAAGAAAAAACCTGCAAGTGTTCTAATTTTTCAAAACACTTACAGGACTTTTTTCTATTCTCTATTTCATTGTTAATTGTTCTATGATTACTTCCAAGTTCTTGTTTATGCCGACGGCATTAATATCACCATAAATCTGCTTAACAACTTCTATATTTTCTTCCAAATCGTCTGCTATTTCTTCTACAGTTTTTCCTCTTTTTATTTTCTTATATACCATTTCAATAAGTTTTCTGCGTTCTCCAAATTCAATTCCCTGCACTTTGCCCAGCTCTATGCCCTTAGCTTTGCCAATTTCTATCCCCTTTTCTTTACCAATCTCTTTTCCAACTTCAACACCATCATTATATGTGTTTTCCAATGTCTGCTTTTCGTTATACTCTGTCAAGAACATTTTTACCACCTCCGCCTTATTTTCCAGCAGAAATTCTCGCAACACATCTTCATTTATGCATTCGTCCACAGCCATTTTCACTGCTTCCTCTTCACTGTGACAACTGACAAAGTTAAAAGAAAGTGCTCTAACGCCGTCGGTTCATAAAGGCAGCGTAGTCGACTTTATAGAACCGCTACGAGCGTTTGGCGGCGAGAGCGTGCTTTCGTTAATTTGTCAGGTGGCACAGTGTGTGCTAATAAATAACAATTGTCTTCCATTATTCAAACTATTTCTTAAACTTACACTTTTTAGCCTTCGAGTATTTTCCATAAACTACTTTCTTGCCAACTTTCCTATAAGCTCTTACTTTTACATAATAAGTCTTTCCCGGTTTAATCTTTGACTTTATGTATTTGCGTTTGTTTTTCTTGATTTTCTTTACAACTTTGAATTTGCCTTTCTTGCCAATTCTAATTGCAATTTGATAACCTGTTACGCCTTTTAGTTTTTTCCACTTAATGCTAATTTTTCTCTTGAATTTGCCATTGCTCTTTTTAGAGATTTTCTTCTTTAGTTTAAGTTTCTTAACCTTGGCAGGTCGTTTTATTTTTGTTGTAACAGATGTACCAGATTTTGTTGTTTTTCCTGGAGCTGTTGTTACTTCGCCTGTTCCTGTTGTAGTACCCGGCTTTGTTGTTTCACCATTTCCTGTTGTGGCAGGGTTACTTGTTGCCGGAATTTCTGTTGTTCCACTTGGTTTTGTTGTAACATCATCTGACTTATTTGTTGTCTCACCAGGCTTTGTTGTTGGCTTTGGTGTTTCTGCCGGTTTTGTTGTCGCCGGCTGTGAATTTTTAAACTTTGCATAAAGTACAATATTTCCCAAAGTACCATCGGCTATTTCTGAAATTTGTTGTGTGTAACTATCATCTAAATACCAGCCCTGGAATTCTTCACCGCCTACCGGGTTTGTAAGTTTAACTGCATTTCCATAAACATATGTTGATGGGTTGCTATGTGTAGCATTACCTAAACCATTATAGTCAATAGCATAAGTGTTTCTATCATAATACACCTTTAATTCTAAGCTGCCATCTTCTTTTACCACACCGAAAAGGCTACTCTTTTTAACATTTACTGTAAAGCCCTGTCCGTTGTTTTCCTGAACGTTATTATTTTCTACAACATTTTTCTTTGTAGCAACAACAGCTTCTCCCACAGTGCCTTCAACAGTTACCGCCATGTTTTTATTTTCAGTATATTCATTTTGGTCTTTATCCTGAACAAAATACTTCACGCTGTAATTTGCTTTTTTATTATTTGTTCCGGCATTTCCCAAATCTGATATTTGTGCCAAATTCCAATCAGTAAATTCTTTGTCATCAATGTTAAATCTATAGATAACATAATCGCTTCCACTTACAGTTTCATTAGCAACTTTCTTAAACTCATCGCCTGATTTTTCCATAAAATATCCCGGGCAATTGCCGCCATTACTTGCAACAGCTTCGTTGTAAAACGCCTGTGCCTCTGCCTGTTTGCTAACAACCTTGTAGTAAAGTAACACTCTACCTGCATTGTCTTTTACAACAAAATTAAGTTTACCATCACTTCCTATGTATGCTCCTCTGTCTGTATTTGTAGAAGTTTTCTGGTCAATGTCATAATATAATCGCAGAATCAATTTTCCGTTAGGTAAAACAGCACCTGTTGTAATTGAATTTTCATTAAGTTTGTATCCGTCATATGATTTCTCAACTGCAGATACTTCCTTACCAACAATACTTGTCACTTTAACAGTATCTTCTTTCACAAGATTATACTCACTTCGGTCTTCACTCTGTTTATAGTATTCAACTGTAAAATCTGTAATTATGGACTCATCAACAAACTTGGCATATAACGTCAAATTGCCTGCGGTTGTTGGTGTGATTTCCGTAATTTCATTCTCATAATTAGAATCAGCAAACCAACCTTCGAATTTATAACCTGCTTTTGTAGGATTTACTAACTTAATGCTACTACCATATCGGTAGTTAGTTGGATTACCACCGTATGCATTCTGTCCAGCAGCCCCTGGCTGTGCATTTGTAAATACACCACCGTTTAGAACATAACTTATAGTGTAGTTGTTACGCTTATAGTAAGCTTTCACCACTGATGAATTATCTTCCTTTACAGCTGTAGTAAGAACATTACCTTTGTTACTACTGTCAAAATTAAAACCTGTAATATTCTGTGGCTGATATGTATAGCTTGTTTCTCCTTCTTTTACACTAACCTGACTTGAAGTCATGTCGTAGCCATTACCTGCATAATTTTCTAAATAATTTTCTACTGTTACTTTTGTTATGTTTCCAAGTAACTCACTATCATCAATATTTGGATTAGATCCATCACCTGTCTTCTTGCCTACATAACTTGAGTTAGCCGGAACATCTACATATGTATCATCTGTAAAATAAACTCTCTTCACCTGATCTGTGTGATTCTCTGCAACGTAAGTTTTCTTACCGTCCTTGCTTAAAACCAATGAAAGAGGATCGCTACCTGTAATAGAAAAATCCTGATTTCCATATTTCTGAAGTGATGTTATATATGACAATGTATGAGCCCTTGACTCACCGTTTTCAACCTTTCCAGTATCACTTTGATCCCAACGTGCCAACGCACCATCCGGATCATAATAGGCATAATATTCTGCAATTACATCCTGATTTGTTTTAGGATCTATAAGCATGTCTTTTTTTCCGTAATTTGCACAAATCTGGTTTTTATTTGCCACAAAATGCTTCCACTGCTTACTGTTCTCATCTATGCTGTCCACAACATTTTTTACTTTATCCTTGTATTTTCCCATATAAAGAGTTGCCCCTGAAATAGGAAGCATGGTAATTGTTGTTACTTCAATGGAATTTTCTGTCCACCAAGCTGTGTGATCATAACGACCGCCAAACAATCTTGTAACTGTCTGAAGATTATAATTATCTTTGTCTTCATATTTATCTGTAAAAATTTCATTATGTACATCATAGTAGTAGTCCTCAATTGCTGCCACTTCTGTTGTATACATATAAATACCTGCATCTAGAACTTCTTTATCGCCAACAGCCTCGCCCCAAAGAATTAATGATGCCCAGGCATTAACAGATTCAGACGAAGACTCCTGATTGTTTCCACCTGCAAGGCCACCCTTCTTGTCTACTAATTCACCATTCTCATCATATTCATAATTGGCAACGCCTGATGCCCATGAATGACCTTCGTAAATGTCAAAGTTTCTAAGGAATGGATATCTTGTAGAACTGTTTTGGTTGTAGCCCTTACCATCACGATGAACATTGGCAATATCACCAATCATCTCGTAAACCATGCCACCCCATTCTTTTGCCCATTCAGGCTTTTCCATGGCAACTGCTGCAGCTGCTTTAATCCAATATCCGTAATGGAAATGGTGGTCATTTACCTGTTTGTCAGAATCATAAGATGAAGGATACCCAATTAAAGTACCGTAATTCTTGTCATAGTAAAAATAATCGTCTTTATAATTTCCGCTAATATATCCCTGATATGGATCAAACCAAAATTCAAGGTAATCTTTTACTCCATCAACCATTTCATCAGTAATAGTCTTCATGTCAGCATCATCGTTATCAAGCTGACCTGAAAGCCATATTGCATCTGCCATAGTGTTAAGATTCTTTCCAACCCAATATGTATCATAGCCACCATACTGACCTTCTAGATAGCAAATCCACTTTGGATCATCTTTTTTCTTTCTATAGTCGTATAAATAACCAAGCTGTTCCTTGATTTTGCCAACTGTTTCCTCATCAGTTGTTGTTGGAAGTGTTGACAAAATTCCGTTGTACTGCATCTGAGTTACATAACTTGAACCTACAACAGTTTTCATTGTTCCACGAATTGTGTTGTATGTGTATTTTGTAAAGTCAGCTTCAGTATAACGCCACTGGTGTGGATAAAGTGCCATAATTGTGTCTCCACCTACGGCTCCTGTTTCCATATTCTTAGTTGTTACGTTATATTTTGTTACAACCTTGGCTGAATTATTAAGATATTCCCACTGTACCTTTGTATCCGTAATAAAATTAAAAGCATACTTTTCATATAATGAAAAAGCCTCGTTGCTTCTATCCGGTAGAATTGCCACAGACATATAGTTTTTGCCTGCTGGTAACTTCGCTGTAAGTTTTCCACCTGCATTAGTCCATGTAGTTCCTGAAGGTGCGCTTAACATATAGTAATGTGTCTTACCGTCTTTTTTGTTCTTAAGACTTACACCAATAATATTTGAAGCTGTTGTATTCTTTACTATAGCTAAATCTGTTGCGCCTGCACCAAGTGAAATTGTTGGTGACATATTATCAAAAGTATAGTATGCATAAGGAGTTCCCTTGGCAATAATCGCTCTCATGGAACTGCTGCCTGCATTGTTTGCCATTACAATCTCGTAACTCCAGTCTGTCGTTTTGTCAACGCTTGCATCTTTGGCACTAAAGCTGTCTCCACCTACTACAAGTTCCACTGTATCATCTTCTAACAAGCTTTCTACTGTTGGCTCTCCGTCAACATAGGAAGTGCCATCAACTACTGCCGGTGATGCCATCTGCATTCCGTTACTTGCTGCTCTGTAAGCAAGTGGATGTGCATAAAGCGACTCTGAATATTGATCAAAAACAACTGAGCTTGCCCAATCGTTTGTTGGCACTGTTCCAACTGTTTCTTTATAATTGTCGGTTAAATAAACCTTTGATGGTGGAAGCGAATCTTTTCTATCAGTCCAAGTTTGTCCCCAATCTTCTGTCCTTACGCCAAAAACCTCTGTTTTGTATCCGCCACTATCAACCATCACATTAACAGAATCATCTGTAAAATCTGCTGCTGATACGTTTGTTATTGGTACACTAGTTGCCAACATTGTAATAGAACAACATAGCGCCAATGATTTTTTTAAAAGTCCTTTCTTCATTTTGTCTCCTTTTTTGTTTAATATTTTAATTTGCCTATTACTTCCATTTTACACTCTAATGGCTTTACCTGTATATATATATATATATATTAAATCTCTTTTTTACAATTTGTTAGTGCAATTATTTTATTTTCAGTGTTTATTTTAGTGAAAAAAGCACAAAATCTTTCGACCTTGTGCTTTTCTATGTTTATTGTAATTAATATTTGAATTCTTGGCTTCCAAATCAACTCACTAAATATTCTAGTCTCTCTGGAAAATATCTCTTGTATAAACTTTTTCCTTAACATCATCTAAACAACTATCGTATCTGTTTGCAATAATTGCCTGACTCATTTCCTTGAACTTATCTAAGTCATTTACAACTTCGCTTCCAAAGAATGTATCACCATCTTCTAAAGTTGGCTCGTAAATAACAACCTTAGCGCCCTTAGCCTTAACTCTCTTCATAACACCCTGAATTGAGCTCTGTCTAAAGTTGTCACTATTACTCTTCATTGTTAAACGATAAACACCAATTACAACATTCTTTTCTTTTGAATCATCGTAATCATAATCACTGCTGTAATCATAGTAGCCTGCCATCTGAAGAACTCTGTCTGCAATGTAGCTCTTTCTTGTTCTGTTACTTTCTACTATGGCTTCGATTAAGTTTTCAGGTACGTCAGCATAGTTTGCTAATAACTGCTTTGTATCCTTTGGCAAACAATAACCGCCATATCCGAAACTTGGGTTATTATAATGTGTTCCAATTCTTGGATCTAAACATACACCATCAATAATTTCCTGTGTGTTTAAGCCCTTTGACTCTGCATATGTGTCTAATTCATTAAAATAAGCAACACGTAATGCTAAATATGTGTTTGCAAAAAGTTTTACAGCTTCCGCTTCTGTGAATCCCATAAATAATGTATCAATATCTTCCTTGATTGCACCTTCCTGTAATAACTTTGCAAAAGTATGAGCAGCTTCTACTAACTTATCATTGTTAAAATCTGTTCCTACAATAATTCTGCTAGGATATAGATTGTCATACAAAGCCTTGCTTTCTCTTAAAAATTCAGGGCTGAAAATAATATTTTCGCTACCTGTTTTTTCTCTGATACTCCTTGTATATCCTACAGGAATTGTTGATTTAATAATCATGATTGCTTCAGGATTATATTCCATTACTAAATCAATTACCGCTTCAACTGCTGATGTATCAAAATGCTGTGTCTTGCTGTCATAGTTAGTTGGTGCTGCAATAACAACAAAATCTGCATCTTCGTAAGTTGCCTTTGCGTCTAATGTTGCTGTAAGGTTTAAATCCTTTTCAGCCAAATATTTTTCAATATAATCATCCTGTATAGGTGACTTCTTATTATTAATAAGCTCAACCTTTTCAGGAATAATATCAACAGCAGTTACCTGATGATGCTGTGATAATAAAGTAGCAATTGATAATCCAACATAACCTGTTCCTGCTACCGCAATCTTCAAATCCTTAAATTCTCTCATTGTTCTACCTCACTTGTTTTTAACTTATGATTTTGGTGTCAAACAACTAAATCCTAATCACACCAATTATTCATTATGTGTAATCAGACTTCCTGACACTGCAATCAAATTATAAATTCGTTTTGATATTTTAAATTTAACAAAGTTAAATGCATAGACCCTTTAACCTTCTTAATATAACACAAATACATAATCATATAAAGAGAAATTATTTAATGACATGTACACCTATTGTCGTACATTTTCCTATAATACTCCCTGTATTCTCCTGAAATAATTGTTTTCCACCATTCTCTTCTGTCTAAAACTTACATAGAACCTTTTCTGCTAACAATAGAAACAACAGTTTTCAACAATATTCTTATGTCTAAACCAGGTGTCCAGTTTTTTATGTATTCCGTATCCAATCTTACCACTTCCTCAAAATCCGTAATATTACTTCTACCGCTTGTCTGCCACATACCGGTAATACCCGGTTTTATTGACAATCTGGCCCTATGATGAAGTTCATATTTTTCCCACTCATCAACAGTGGGCGGTCTTGTCCCAACCAATGACATGTCACCTTTTAAAACATTAATAAACTGTGGGAATTCATCTAAACTTGTTCTTCTTATAAAATCTCCAATTCCTGTTTTTTTCTCACCATTAGGCATTATTTTATTGCCAATGATTCTCTCATCAAAATCTAATTTAAACATCATACCGTCTTTTATACGGTTCTTTTCCATAAGTTCTTTCTTTCGTTCTTCCGCATCTCTGTACATACTTCTAAATTTGTACATCTTAAATCTTTTTCCATTTTTTCCGATTCTTTCCTGCTTGAAAAATATTGGGCCCGGTGAACTGATAAAAATAGCCGGAGCTATAAAAACAAATAATACTCCCGTAAAAAAAGTTCCGACTAACCCACCAACTATATCCAACATTCTCTTAAGAAATGCTTGTTTTGCTGTTACATAATTTATAGTAGTTGTCATAACAGCATAGTCGCCCATTCTTTCAAAAATTTGCTTACTTCCAATGGTTTCGAATTTCTGTGCTATCCCTAAGTGTACCACAACACCTGTTTCTACTAACTTTTCCAAAAAATCATGAGCTTGTATTTCAGGTATATCTATTTTTACAAAAACCTCATCTACCCACTCTCTGCAAACGTACTTTAGTACATCATCATAATCTGCCACAACCGGGATTCCTGAAATTACATCGCCCTCTCTTTTTTCATCAATTATTGCCACACCGTTAATGTTATAACCTGCATAATTATTCTTCTTCATTTTAGTCACAACATCTTCTGCAATACCATTATTCGTTATAATTAAAAGTGTTCTGTTATTTATATCCAAACTGTATTTTTTTAATATCTGTTTCCATATAATTCTTTGCACATATGAAATAAATGCGTACAACGGCGTTGTCATAAAAATAACTATTCGTGAAAACTGTGTGCTTTCTTTCAAGCTAAAAATAAACAACACTGCAACTAGCATTATTAATATTGAATGTTTTAGTGTTACTGCAAATTCCTGATAATAGCCACGTTTTAGAACGTCTTGAAAAGTCTCAAATATATATATAATAGCTATATCTGCCACTTCAATAAATATTGCCAAATTGCGATAATCCATATCCAAATACGGATTTTGAAACCCATGTCTTATTATGTATGACAAAATAAATGCCACCTGCAAACACAACATATCTATTATCATAAAATCCAAGTGCTTCATCCAACCTTGTCTATATTTTCTGTACATTTTCTTCTCCTATGTATTCCTGCACTTACAAATTTTATCTGTCTGTTTTTCTTTTATAAATTGATTTAGTTCCCCCGAAAATCTTAATTCACAATTTGTATGTTTTTATTACATTATGATTTTCTATTAATTATCATTATATTCCGTTTCATCTAATCTCCTTTATTTTACACTAATACAAATATTGTGTAAATGAGATAATGTTATATTACTTTTTATATTTATTTTTTTTATTGAGTTTTTTGTAATCCCTGTTTATTTTCTTTTGTAAAATTCTTATTTTTTACCTATTTGTAAACTTTTGTGACTTAAATGTTAAATGTCCCGCTCTCACCTTGCCTTTATGAAAAAAGAGGGATAATATTAATATTAGTTTATAGAATATTAAATTCAGTTTGTGTTTTTAATTATAGGTTTTGCACTTTTAATTAGGACCTAACGAATTTATTTTTTATTTTTACAATTTGATAATTTAAATTTAGATTGGAGATTTTGGTATGAATTGGCGAGACAAATTCACAAATTTTATGTACGGGAGATATGGAGTTGATCAACTTTCTAGATTTATGTTAGTAGTTATTTTTATTTTATGCGTATTGTCATTATTCATCAAAGGCAGTTTTATGAGCCTTCTTATTTTGGTTTTAATTATTCTTACTTACTATAGAATGTTTTCCAAAAACATTTACAAGAGAGCGGCAGAAAACGAGAAGTATTTAAAGTTCATTGGCAAATTTAAGCGTAACGGCAATGGTTACAATGGTGGATATAAAAACAACTACGGTAATTATCAAAACAATTATGGCGGAGGCTACACTGGAAGTCGTGCTAACACACAGGATAGAAAAAACTACAAATATTTTAAATGTCCTACTTGTTCTCAGAAAATCAGAATACCAAGAGGACATGGCAAAATTGAAATTCGCTGTCCAAAGTGCAGCACCAAATTTATTAGAAGAAGCTAGGGAGCTTTCCATTTGCACGCCAATGGGCAGAGTTTTACATTTGATTATTGGGAAGTTTTCCAAAGGAGTTTTATGTTCGGATACGTTGTTATTAACAAACCTGAATTGAAATTTAAAGAGTTCGATGTTTACAAAGGCTACTATTGTGGTCTTTGTCATTGTTTAAAGGAGCGTTACGGCATTACAGGTCAGGTGACTTTAACTTATGACATGACATTTCTGTCGTTACTTCTTACCAGCCTGTACGAAGCCCCTGTTACAGAAGAACACCATCGTTGTATTTCTCATCCACAGGGGAAACACCTGATGATTAGCAGTTCTTACACTGACTATGTAGCAGATATGAATGTGGTTCTTGCTTATTTTAAAGCAAGAGATGATTGGCATGATGACAAAAATATTATTAAGTTAGCTTTTTCTTCTATTCTAAAGAGAAAATGCAAATCATTTTCCAAGAAAAATTCAAGGGCTGACTCAAGAATCGGAAGTGTTTCTAGCACTGCGTCAAATTTCGGTAGGGAGAGTGTTTCCGGGACTGAATTTGATACCCAGATTGAATCTGATTTTTGTGATAAATCCGAATCAATTCTATATAAGGAAAAAGTTGAGTTGATTTCCCGGTATTTAGATGAGCTTCAGCAGTATGAGGAAACTGGGGAAACTAATATTGACTTAGTTGCAGGTTCTTTCGGGAAAATCATGAGCGTTTTGTTTACGCCGAAAGATGACCAATGGGCTCCTATTCTTAGCCGAATGGGATTTTTCCTTGGAAAGTTTATTTACATACTGGATGCTTACAAGGATTTGGAAAAAGATTTGAAAAAAGGCAGTTACAATCCTTTTAAAAATATTTGCAAGGATGAGGATTTTGATGATAGAATAAAGCAGATGCTGACCATGATGATGGCAGCTTGTTCGAAAGAATTTGAATTTTTACCAATATTAGATAATGCTAATATTTTAAGAAATATATTATACGCGGGAGTTTGGACAAAGTATTATGAGTGATCCATATAATGTTCTTGGCATTGACAGAAGTGCCACAGACGATGAAGTAAAAAAAGCATATAGAGAAAAAAGTAGAAAATATCATCCTGATGCTAATATTAATAATCCTAATAAGGATAAGGCGGAAGAGATGTTTAAGTTAGTTCAGCAGGCATACGACCAGATTATGAACGAGCGTAAGTACGGTTCTTCCGGCAGTGGTTACGGACAAAGTGCCGGCGGCTATGGTCAGGGTTACGGTTCTGGCGGTTACGGAAGTTACGGTCAGGGAAGTTCAAGTGGCTATGGAAGTTATGGTCAGGGGGGTGCCTATGACGATCCTTTTGGTGGTTTTGGACCTTTCGGAAGTTTCTTTGGTGGCTACAGTTCAAATGGTGGCAATGGCTACGGAGGTGCTAATGCGTCTAATCAGGACCCACATTACACTGCCGCATCAAACTACATTAACACTGGTCATTTTCAGGAAGCGCTCAATGTACTTGGTTCAATTGAAGACCGTTCAGCATACTGGTACTTCCTAAGCGCTGTTGCAAACAACGGTGTTGGAAATAATGTCCTTGCCCTTGATTTTGCAAAAACTGCAGTTCAGATGGAACCGGGAAACAGTACATATCAGCGCCTTGTACAAACTCTTGAAAGTGGTGGCGACTGGTACGCAGGCAGACAACAGGAATTCGGTGGCACAGGTGCTACAATTTGTAGCGACCCATGTACAACACTTTGCATTATGAGTCTTTGTTGCAGATGTTAATTATATAAAGAGAGAATTAATAAACCTCAAATATAAGTTTTTACACTTTATATTTGAGGTTTTTATTATCTGTTAATTTTATCGCTTATCTCTTCTACTTATTCACTTTTACCCTTTTAACTGCTGACCATTTACCAACATTTTTTCCATTAACACCTCTTACTCTAAAATAATAAATCTTTTTCTTTTTTAGCTTGCTTATGTTAGCTTTAGTCTTTGCAGTGGTAATTGTTTTCGTTTTGTACTTTTTATTGTTTGCAAATTTTTTGTTTAAAGAATACTGTAACTGATATTTCCTGGCATTATTTACCTTGCCCCAAGTAACACTTACAGCTTTCTTTTTATTGTTTTTTGCTTTTTTGATTTTAGCTGTTCCAATTTTCTTTACTGTAGGTGCTGTTTGAGTATCTCCTGTAATAGCGAGTTTTTCCAAACCTACACTATAATTATATGAATAATATTCCCCTTCTATTTTTTGTTCAAAATCCTCTGGAAGTTTCAACAATTGTACCTTACCCTCCACCGGAGTTGCAACCTTGCCTAATATACTGTCATCTTTCACTGTATAAATAGTATATTTTGGGATTCCGGCGGGATTCTCATCATTAATATATGTTACGGTGTATACCCCATAATCCTTTCCGTCAGCTGTGCTATGATACATTGATAAATAAGTTTCTCTAAATGTATCCATTATTATGACCTCATTAAATTTTGCATTCTGACCGTTTTCAACCACTCTCGTATATCCATTTTTTTCAGGTTTTATGCTACTTTGTGTTTCTATAGGTTTTGCAACCCATACAATATTTCCCTCTTCTATGCTTTCATCCTGAAGCATTTCATACATTTGATATTCGCCTGTTTCTTCGCCCATGTTGTCATACTTGGCATTTCCACCATAGTACCTGTCATCTTTTTCAAATTTAGCAAGTTGATATCTGTCTTCTGTTCTATAGGCTTTAACTGATACAGGAATCTGGTACTTTTCTTTTACCTGTTTAACATTAACCTTGGCAGATGTTTTTCCCTTTATGGCTATGGCTTTTGCCGGTTCACCATTTGAAGCTGATACGGTTTCAATTACCGGAGCTCCTTTTTGCGAATACGCTTCAAGATTTACGCTCTTTTCAATTGTAAGTAAACCTTTTGTACCCTCAGCATACATAGAAATAGCTGACTTCTGCTTTTTGTTTTTGTTTATGATTAATTTGCCATTTCCTGAAACTGTTAAATTTCCACCATATCCATCACCCCAAATTAAAATGGCTCTTAACTGATTTTCACCTTTAACCACAACTTTAAAATCATCGCCCATAACGTTTGTAACAAGATTATATGCCTGCATTTTAACGTTGTTTAATGTTAAAGTATTTGTTTTTTTATCATAAGTTACTCCGTTTACTTTTTCTACTTTATCCTGTGAAAAATTAGAAAAAATATATTTTGAAGCACTTTCTGAAAATAGTCCAACATACGCCGGTGGATATTCATCACTGCATGGGCCATTTGCTCCCAAAACCATTTGTGGCATTATCGTAATAATTAATGCTACTGTCATAAAAAAACTTAAAATTTTACTTTTCATATACATTCTCCTTTCTGCTCACACAAATCTTACTTCAGACAAAATCCTGTCTTATGAAAATCCTGCCTTATGAAAATCCTGCCTTATGAAAATCCTGCCTTATGATAAAGTCCTAGCTTGCAATTGGATTGTGCCTACAACATGATTTTGTCTTACAATAAATTTCTAAAGATCATTGTTGTATTTTATGTATATGCTATATTATTTTTTCCAACTTTTTTAGTTTACATTTGTCTCATTCTTTTATTTTTGCTTAAGAACAACGATGTCGCTTACGACATTCTACTCACCAATCAGGTGTTGCCATGCAACTACTTTCTTATCTCACCAAGGTTAATCCCTAGCGGAACGTTTTTCTGTTAAAAATACTTTTAGTTCTTTTAAATGTTTTTTGTTTTTATGTAGTTTTTCTATGTTATTTTGTTATTTTGTATGTTTTTTTCTATTATTCATGCTTTAATTCCTAATTTTTATGTACTGTTTTCCATTGTCTATTCACTGTTTTTTGTTTTAGGAGAGCTTTCTGGTTTTTACACCCCTTTCTCTGTTTTCTACAACAAAGGGGGTGGGTTTACCGGCTTTTTTTATTCTTGCTTTTTCGCAACCTGCCGGTTTTTACACCCCTTTCGATGTTTTCTACAACAAAGGGGTGGGGTTACTGGC